>NZ_MRUJ01000021.1:0-59367 GCF_002099325.1 Frankia sp. KB5
CCGCGGGGAGCGGCGACGGCCCTTCGCCGCGCTCCCCCTGGCGTCGGCGCCCGACGCCGTCACGTCCCATCCGCGACGCCCCGGCCCACGAGGGCCGCCGCCCGGTCCGGCGTCGGCCGCGCGACCGCAGCCGTGGGACGGGCCCGATCGAGCACCGCGATGAACTCCGCGATCAGATCGACACCCTCGGTGGCGACCACCCGGGCCTCGACGAGATCCCCCACCCCGACGAGATCCCCCACCCCGAGGCGCTCCGGCCCGTCATCCGCCGCGCCGCCCGGGGACAGTCGCACGACGCACCCGCCGTCGACCTCCGCCTGCTGGTGGGCGGCGCAGCCGGTGGCCAGACCACCGGCGACCTCCTCCACCAGGACCTGTACCCGGGAGCCGATCCGCGCGTCCGCCCGGGCGGCGGTCAGCTGCTCGACGAGGTCGGTGACGCGTACCCGGYGGCGCTCGATCAGCTCATCGGGGATCTTGTCTGTCAGCCCGGCGGCCTCGGTACCCTCCTCGTCGGAGTAGCCGAACACGCCGACGGCGTCGAGCT
This sequence comes from Frankia sp. KB5, assembly GCF_002099325.1. NCBI lineage: Bacteria > Bacillati > Actinomycetota > Actinomycetes > Frankiales > Frankiaceae > Frankia > Frankia sp. KB5. The sequence goes on from NZ_MRUJ01000021.1 coordinate 548, forward strand.
CGGCGGCCTCGAGGAACTCCGCGAGGATGTCGACATCCTCGGGGGTCTCCCCCGGGAACCCGACGATGACGTTGGATCGCGCCCCCAGCTCGGGCGCCAGCGCGCGGGCGCGGGCGAGCAGGTCGAGGAAGTGCCCACTGCCACCGAAGCGGCGCATCCGGCGCAGCACCGGCGGGCTCGCGTGCTGGAAGGACAGATCGAGATAGGGCGCGAGGCCCGGAGTGGTCAGCAGCACCTCGAGCAGCGACGGACGCATCTCGGCGGGCTGCAGGTAGACCGTGCGCACCCGGACGATGCCCGACACCGCCGCGAGTTGCGGCAGCAGCTTCTCCAGCGCGCGCAGATCCCCGAGGTCCTTGCCGTAGGAGGTGGAGTTCTCGCTGACCAGGACCAGCTCGCGGGCACCCTGACCGGCCAGCCATTCGGCCTCGGCGAGCACGTCGTCGGGTGACCGCGAGACGTGGGAGCCGCGGAACGACGGGATCGCGCAGAAGGCGCAGCGCCGGTCACACCCGCTGGAGATCTTCAGGACGGCGACCGGCCCGGCCGTCAACCGCCGGCGCAGCGGAACGGCTCCGGTGGACACCGCGGCCGGCGGGAGAGCGGGGGCGGCCCGGTCCACCGGGGTGATCGGCAGCATCGTCCGCCGGTCACGCGGGGAGTGCGCGGGCACCGGGGTACCGGCCAGCACGGCCGCGAGGTGCGTGGCGATGTTCGGATAGGCATCGAATCCGAGGACCGCGTCCGCCTCGGGCAGGCTCTCGGCGAGCTCGGTTCCGTAACGCTCGGCCAGGCAGCCCACGGCCACCACCGCGCGCGGACCCGGGCCGGCGCCGTCCGCGGGACCGGACGGACCGCCACCGGCCCGCAGGCCGTCCGCCGCAAGCAGAGCGTCGATGGAGTCCTTCTTCGCCGCGTCGACGAATCCGCAGGTGTTGACGAGCACGGCGTCGGCGTCGGCGGCGTCGGAGACGAGCTCCCACCCGTCCGCGCCGAGCCGGGCGGCCAGCTCCTCCGAATCCACCTCGTTCCGGGAACAACCGAGCGTGATCAGAGCTACCCGGCGATGGAGGCGTGTGGACACCAGGTCAGGCTACCGGGACCGGCGCGGGCGGTGGCGCGGCCACGAGACCGCTACGCTGTTCGTCGCCGACCTCGCAGGCGCCGGAGGCTGCGGCGCTCACCCGGATCGTCACGACCTGYCCGAGCCCGCCCGGCGCCCCGAGGCTCCTGCCGTTGCACGACACATCGACCGCACCGGCATTGCCCACCCTGATGTGCAGGGCCCCCGACGCCGTCACCGTCCGGCTGTCGCCGGACTGCAGGAGCTGGGAGAGCAGGACATGCTCGGCGTCGTCGCGCACCTCCAGCCAGCTCTGCGCGTCGCGTACCGTCAGGACGACGTTCACCCCTGTCGGCGCGGGCGTGGTCACGCTGGGAGCGGCCGGGCTCGTCGAGACCGGCGGGACGCTCACGGTCGGAGTGAGCCCCACGGCCCCGCCCGGCCCCGGCGCGGCCCTGTCGTCCGAGGAACCGGAGGAACCTGGCAGCAGCAACGCGAGAGCCGCGATGACGCACACCACGACCAGCGAAACGATCATTGCCGGACCCCACCGGAACCCGCCGCGCCGCCGGCGGGACCCCCCGCGCAGCGGATCGAACTCGGCCGAGGGGATAATCATCAATGGGCCGGTGTGGTGCTCGTGCGAGGCGTCGTAAGCCGCCAGCACCCGCCCGGGATCGAGCCCGAGGGTGGTGGCGATGCTGCGCAGATGYCCGCGGGCATACACCGTGCCGCCGCACTGCGAGAAGTCGTCCCGCTCGATCTGATCGATCAGACCCGCCCTGACCCGGGTGCGCTCGCTGACCTGGGAGACCGTGAGACCGCGGTCACRCCGCGCCGCGGCCAGGATGGACCCGACGCTGTCCCGCGGCTGCGGATCGTCCGCGGACTGCATGAGCGAACCTCCGCAACCGTCTTTTCCGCCTACCGTGGGCGCGAGGCCTTCAGTTTACGGTGCGTCCCCCGGCGCTGAAAGCGGGGACATTCCACCGGAGGCTTCCTCATCCGTTACGCAGGGTTGTGAGCAAACCCTCCAACTCGTCCGGCATGACCAGCACGTCACGCGCCTTCGATCCCTCACTTGCGCCGACGATGCCCCGGCTCTCCATCAGGTCCATCAGCCGCCCGGCCTTCGCGAACCCGACCCGCAGCTTGCGCTGCAACATCGAGGTGGAGCCGAACTGCGTGCTCACCACGAGCTCGACGGCCTGCAGGAAGAGCTGCAGATCGTCTCCGATCTCCTCGTCGATCTCCTTCCTGGCCTCGCCGCCGGCGTCGAACACGTCCTCCCGGAACGCCGCCGGCGCCTGTTCCTTCGTGTGGTCGACGATGGCCGCGATCTCGTCCTCGGAAACGAAGGCACCCTGGATACGGGCGGGTTTACCYGCTCCCATCGGCAGGAAGAGCGCGTCCCCCAGGCCGACGAGCTTCTCCGCGCCGGCCTGGTCGAGGATCGTCCGGCTGTCCGCCAACGACGCCGTCGCGAAGGCGAGYCGGGACGGCACGTTCGCCTTGATCAGACCGGTCACCACGTCGACGGAGGGCCGCTGGGTGGCGAGYACCAGGTGGATGCCCACCGCCCGGGCCATGGCGGTGATCCGGCAGATGGCGTCCTCGACGTCGCGCGGCGCCACCATCATCAGGTCGGCGAGCTCGTCGACGATGGCCAGGATGTAGGGGTAGGGCACGTAGACACGTTCGGATCCCGGCGGGGCGGCGATCTCGCCGTTGCGCACTTTGCGGTTGAAGTCGTCGACGTGACGCACCCCGCACGCGGCCAGGTCCTCGTACCGGTTCTCCATCTCCTTCACGACCCATTGCAGCGCATCGGCCGCCTTTTTGGGATTCGTGATGATCGGCGTGATCAGATGGGGAATACCCTGATAGTTCGTCAGCTCGACCCGCTTGGGGTCCACCAGCACCATGCGCACCTGGTCAGGGGTGGCCCGGGCCAGCACCGAGGTGATGAGGGTGTTGATACACGTCGACTTGCCGGCTCCGGTCGCCCCGGCGATGAGGATGTGCGGCATCTTGGCCAGGTTGGCGAGCACGTAGCCGCCCTCGATGTCCTTGCCGAGACCGACAACCAGCGGATGCGGGTTACCGATCGCCTCCCCGCTGCGCAGGACGTCGCCGAGCGACACCAACTCCCGGTCGGTGTTGGGAATCTCGATACCGACCGCGCTCTTGCCCGGGATCGGACTGATGATCCGCACGTCCGGGCTCTTCACCGCGTACGCGATGTTCTTCGTGAGCTGGATGATCCGCTCGACCTTGACCGCGGCACCGAGCTCGACCTCGTAGCGGGTCACCGTCGGTCCCCGGGTGAAGCCGGTGACCTGGGCGTCCACTTTGAACTGGGCGAACACGTCGGTCAGCGAGGCAATCACCCCGTCGGTCGCGGCCGAGCGGACCTTGGGCGGCGTACCGGAACGCAGCAGGGTCGGCGACGGCAGCCGGTAGTCACCGTCGGTCGGGGGGACCAGATGCTCGATCTCGCCGCCGAAGTCCGCGGAACCCGGACCGGGGACGCCGGTCGCGGTGTCCGCCGCACCCGCGGTCACCCGGGCTGTCCGGGCCCGGGCCCTGCGCTGCGACCCGGGCGGTGCGGCCCCCGCTACCGGTTCCCCGCCACCGGCGGCCGCACCGCCCGGGTCGGGGGCCGTGGTCACGTAGCCGGTGTCCGCCTCCGGGCCGGCGAGCTCGCCGAACAGGTCGAGGGCGAGATCCCCGGCGGGCGGCCCGGCGGGCGGCCCGGCGGCATCGGCGGCATCGGCGGCATCGCCATCACCCGGGGACGTTCCCCCAGGCGGGGTCGCCCGACCACCACGCCGACGCCGACCCCTACCCGCCCCGGCCGCCCCGGCTGCGAGCAGGCCGTCGGACAGCTCCGAATCGTCCTCGGGGTCGTCGCGGAAGTCCGCGTCCGCGTCGTACTCGCCGGCATCCCGGGCGGGACCGCGCACCCCGATGGTGAGCCGATCAACGAGTTCACCGAGCCGCTCGGGCACCTGGCGGACAGGGGTCGCCGTGATGACGAGAACGCCGAAGAACGTCAGCAGCAGCAACAGCGGAACGGCGACGTACGGCGTCACCGCGCTCGCCAGCGGGAGGCCACCGAGYAGCCCGACGACGCCACCGGCCGCCCGCATCCGGGCGACGCCGTCCGAGAAGTCGGGCAGGCCACGGGCGATGTGCACCATGCCGAGCAGACCGACGGCGACCGCCGTCCACCCGATCACCACCCGGCCCCGGCTATCCGGATCGGTCGGGGACCGGACCAGCCGCCACGCGGCGCCCAGGCCGAACAGCGGCAGTACCCAGGCGCCGGCGCCGACCAGCAGCTCCAGGATCGCGGCCACATACCTCCCCAGCGGCCCGGCGGCGGAGAACCACACCGAGGCGCCGGCCAGGATCGCCCCGCCGAACGCGGTCAGGCCGAGCCCGTCACGCCGGTGCCCTGGATCGATGTGCAGCTCACGGGCGCCCCGACCGGCCCGGCGCAGCACGGTGCCCAGCGCCGTCGCCGCGCCCATCCACAGCCGGTAGACGCTCTTGACGACTGTCTGGCCGATCAGCAGCGACAGCGGGGGGCGACTCGCCCGCGCCGGTGGACGGGCCGGTGTCCTACCGCGGCCGGYCGCGCGGGAGCTGCCCGACCGGCCAGAGCCGCCCGACCGGCCAGCCGCCGTCGATGCGCGTGCCTTGCCGCCCTGACCGCCGCCTCGCGAGGTACCTTCACCCCGCGAGGTGCCTTGACGCCCACCACCGCCCCTCGGCCGGGACGTGGCCGTCTCCGTCTGCGCACGCGTCCGCGCGCCACTGGTCCGTGTGGCCACCGTCGAAACGGTACACACGAGCGTGCCCGAGTACTGGCAACCCCGACGAACCGGGCGCGCCGCAACGCCTCAGACCTCGAGAACCACCGGAACGATCATCGGACGGCGCCGGTAGTTCTCGTTGACCCAGCGACCGACCGTACGCCGCACGAGCTGCTGCAGGGCCGTCAGATCGTTCATCCCGGTGCGCATCGCGTCCACCAGCCCGTCGCTGACCAGTTTGGAGACGGAGTCGAAGGCGCCCGGCGCATCGGAGAAGCCGCGGGCGGAGAGATCCGGGCCGACGACGACCTTRCCCGCCGCGGCGTCCACCACGACGGTGATCGTGATGAAACCCTCCTCGCCGAGGATCCGGCGGTCCTTCAGGCTCGGCTCACCGACGTCCCCGACCGCGGCGCCGTCAACGTAGACATAGCCGCAGGGAACAACGCCGGTGATCCGCGCCCGGCCGTCAAGCAGGTCGATGACCATGCCGTCCTCGGCGAGCACTACGTGGTCCGGGGGCACCCCGGTCGCCTCGGCGAGCTTGGCATGGGCCCGCAGGTGCCGCCATTCGCCGTGGACCGGCATGACGTTGGACGGCCTGGTGGCGTTCAGAACGTAGAGCAACTCGCCCGCCGGGGCGTGACCCGAGGTGTGCACCTTCGCCACGCCCTTGTGAACGACCTTGGCGCCGTAGCGGGTCAGCCCGTTGATCACCCGGAACACCGCGTTCTCGTTGCCGGGGATGAGGCTGGAAGCGAGCACGACCGTGTYGCCGGCCTGGATGCGGATCTGGTGATCCCGGTTGGCCATCCGGGACAGGGCCGAGAGCGGCTCCCCCTGGGAGCCCGTGGAGATCAGGCAGATGTTGCGGTCCGGCAGCGCGTCCACGTCCCGGGCGTCGACGATCAGACCCGGTGGCACCCGCAGCAACCCGAGGTCGCGGGCCACTCCCATGTTGCGGACCATCGACCTGCCCACGAAGCAGACCGACCGGCCGTGCTCCTCGGCCGCGTCGAGCACCTGCTGCACCCGGTGCACATGGCTGGCGAAGCAGGCGATGATGATCCGGCGGGTCGCCTCGCGGAAGACTCCGTCGAGCACCGGGGYGATCTCCCGCTCGGAGGTGACGAACCCGGGCACCTCGGCGTTGGTCGAGTCGGACAGCAGCAGGTCCACACCCTCGCGGCCGAGCCGCGCGAAGCCCCCCAGGTCGGTCAGCCGGCCGTCGAGCGGCAGCTGGTCCATCTTGAAGTCGCCGGTGTGCAGGACGAGCCCGGCCTCGGTGCGGATGGCCACGGCCACGGCGTCCGGGATGGAGTGGTTGACCGCGAAGAACTCGCACTCGAACGGCCCGAAGGCGTGCCGCTCCTCCTCCCGGATCTCCTGAGTGACCGCCTTGACGCGGTGCTCGGCGAGCTTCGCGTTCATCAGCGCCAGGGTGAGCCGGGTGCCGATCAGCGGGATGTCACGCCGTTCCCGCAGCAGGTAGGGCACCGCCCCGATGTGATCCTCGTGTGCGTGGGTGAGGATCACCGCCTCGATGTCGTCGAGGCGATCCCGGATGGCGGTGAAGTCGGGCAGGATCAGGTCGATCCCCGGCTGGACGTCCTCCGGGAACAACACCCCGCAGTCCACGATCAGCAGCCGGCCGGCGTGTTCGAAGACGGTCATGTTGCGACCGATCTCCCCAACCCCACCGAGCGGGATGATCCGAAGGCCGTCCGCGCGCAGCGGCGGCGGCGGGCCGAGGTCGGGATGCGGATGGCTCATGAGACCTCACCCGCCGCGGCGACGGCCAGCCCGACGGACGACCCGGACCCGGACGACCCGGACCCGGACGAGGCGCCGGCCGGCGCGCCCCGCCCCCCGGCCTCGACGCCGCCAGGCGCGCCCGGCGGCCCGGCGGCGTCGAGGAGCGCCTCGGCGAGGTCCGCCCGCAGCCGCGCGACCTCGGCGGGAGTGGCGTCCACCAACGGTGGCCGGACCGGCCCCGCGGGCAGCCCGGCCAGCCGCAGCGCGGCCTTGGCCAGGATCACGCCCTGGGTGCGGAACATTCCTTCGTACGCGGGCAGCAAGCCCTGATGCAGCGCGATCGCCCGACCCACCTCACCGGCCCCGAAGGCCTCGATCATGGCACGGATCGCGGGTGCGGCCACGTGCCCGACAACACTGATGACTCCGCATGCCCCGATGGACAGCAACGGCAGATTGAGCGCGTCGGTGCCGGAGTAATACGCCAGACCGGTCCGCGCCAGCACCCAGGAGGATGCGGGCAGATCGTCCTTAGCGTCCTTGACCGCGACGATACGCGGGTGTTCGGCCAACCGCACCAAAGTCTCCGACGCCACCGGAACCCCGGTCCGGCCGGGGATGTCGTAGACGACGACCGGTAGCCCGGTCGCCTCGGCGACGGTGACGAAATGCCGCAGCAACCCGGCCTGCGGTGGCTTGTTGTAGTAGGGCGTCACGACGAGCAGGCCGTGCGCGCCCGCGGCTTCGGCGGCCCGCGCCAGTTCCACGCTGTGCGCGGTGTCACTCGTCCCGACACCGGAGATCACGCGGGCACGGCTTCCCACGGCCTCGACGACGACCCGCACCAGGCGGTCCTTCTCCTCGTCGGTGGTCGTCRGAGACTCCCCGGTGGTGCCGTTGACCACGAGCCCGTCGTTGCCGGCGTCCACCAGACGGCTCGCGAGCTGCGCGGCACCCGCCTCATCGAGACCGCCGTCCGCCCGGAACGGCGTGACCATCGCTGTGATCACGCGCCCGAACGGCGCCGGCGGCAACATTGACATACCGGTCACGCTAGACGGCACCTCCGACATCACCTCGGCGACCGACGTCACCCGCCGGACCGCCGAACCTCCACGTTCACTCCTCCGACACCGCCGGGCCGGCACCGGTCCATCCTCCGCCCACGCCGCCTTTCCCGCTCCGMCGGCCCGAGCCGGGTCTGCTCCCCGGACCCGCCCACAAGCACCACCGGCGACCGGCGCGAGACCCGCGGGGGYCGCCGGGCCACCACACGCGGATACCATCCGGCCCAGCCCGGGGACGGCGCACCGCGCGGTGTCGGGCACCGCGACCGGGTCGGACGCCGATCGGACCCTGCCGTCACCGGATGGAGACGGATCGCGACCGGCCGGGCCCCGCTCGGGGACGACGGGACGACCGGCGAAGACAACACCGCACCGCACCGGACCGGACCGCGCAGCACCGTCCCACTCGCCGCGACAGAGCCTCCAGAGTACCGCCACCGGATCGTCCGGGCGGTGCCATCCGGCGGCGCGCGGGTCCGCCAGGATCGCACCCGCCACCCGGGACATTACCGTAATGCCGGACTACCATCACCCATTGCCACCAGCGAGGRCCGCCCGGGTCCCGCGGGCGATCTCCAGGTCCTCGCGTGCCTCGATCACGAGCGTGCGCACGGCGGCCCCCGGCACGCCGATCTCGCGCTCCGTGCCACCAGATGGGCCCGTACCACCAGATGGGCCCGTACCACCAGATGGGCCCGTACCACCAGATGGGCCCGTGCCGCCCGGCAGACCCGTACCACCGGCCCGGGCCGGATCGTTACGCTCGGGATCCACCGCCACGCCCAGGTAGCCGAGTCCGGCCGCGGCCCCGGCCCGCACGGAGGCGGAGTTCTCCCCGACGCCGCCGGTGAACACCAGGGCGTCCAGCCCGCCCAGCGCGGCGGTCATCGCGGCGATCCCGGCGCGCAGCCGGTGCAGGTAGACCGCCAGCGCCAGCGCGGCGGCAGGCTCACCCGCGGCGACGCCGGACTCGACATCCCGCATGTCCGCCGTCCCCGCGAGCGCGCGCAGCCCCGCCGAGGTGAACAGGCGATCGGTGAGCTCGTGCGCGCTCAGTCCCGCCTCCGTCTGCAGCCACAGCAGCGCGCCGGGATCCACGGTGCCGGACCGGGTGGCCATCACCAGGCCCTCCAGCGGGGTGAAGCCCATCGTGGTGTCCACCCCCACCCCGTCGAGAACGGCGGCGAGCGACGCGCCCGAGCCGAGATGACAGGTCACGATGCGCCGCGCCCCGGTGAGCGCGGCCGCCCGCCGGGAGACGTGGGCGTGGGACAGGCCGTGGAAGCCGTACCGGCGGATGCCATACCGCTCCCGCCACTCGGCCGGGATGGCGTAGGTGATGGCCTCCGCCGGCATCCGGCTGTGGAACGCCGTGTCGAAGCAAGCGACCTGCGCCACCTCGGGCACGGCCGCCCCGACCTCGTCGAGGGCGGCAAGTGCCGCAGGCTGGTGCAGGGGGGCGAGGGCGGTCAGCCTCCGCAGCCGCTCGGCCACGGCCCGGTCGACGACCACGGGTGCGGTGAAATCCGTCCCGCCGTGCACGATGCGGTGCCCGACCGCGCCCGGCTGGCCACCCTCGTGGGTGAGCTCGCGCAACGCGGCGATGACCCCGGCCGGGTCCACCCGACCGGCTGGCGCGGTGAGATCGCGCGCGGCGAGCAGGACGTCGTCCGGGCCGATCAGCCGCAGCTTGAGGCTGGCCGATCCGGCGTTGACCACCAGGACGTTCATCGCGACGGGGCGGGGCTCGGTAGGGGCGAGGCTCAGTAGGGCCAAGTCCAGTTCCGGATCTCCGGGGCGTCCTCGCCGTGGTCCCGGGTGTAGGTCCGGGCCGCGAGCCGCGCGTCGATCATCTGCTGCCGGACGTGCGCGGCGCGGGCGCCCAGGCTCGGTACCCGGTCGATGACGTCCGCCACCAGGTGGAACCGGTCGAGGTTGTTCAGCATGACCATGTCGAACGGGGTGGTGGTCGTCCCCTCCTCGATGTAGCCACGGACATGCAGGTTGTGATGGTTGTGCCGCCGGTAGGTCAGCCGGTGGATCAGCCAGGGATAGCCGTGGTAGGCGAAGATGATCGGCCGGTCGGTGGTGAACAGYGCGTCGAAGCGGGCGTGCGAGATGCCGTGCGGATGTTCCGCCTCGTCCTGCAGGGACATCAGGTCGACGACGTTGACGACGCGCACCTTCAGATCGGGGAAGTGCTGGCGCAGGAGGTCCACCGCGGCGAGGGTCTCCAGGGTCGGGATGTCCCCGGCACAGGCCATCACCACATCCGGCAGCCCGTCGCCGGGCGCGTCGTGGTCGTTGCTGGCCCAGTCCCAGATGCCCAGGCCACGGGTGCAGTGGGCGATCGCCGCCGGCATCGACAGGTAGTTCAACGCCGGCTGCTTGCCGGCCACGATCACGTTGATGTAGTGCCGGCTGCGCAGGCAGTGGTTGCCGACGGAGAGCAGGGTGTTCGCGTCCGGGGGCAGGTACACCCGGACGACCTCGGCCTTCTTGTTCACGACGTGGTCGATGAATCCGGGGTCCTGATGGGAGAAGCCGTTGTGGTCCTGCCGCCACACGTGGCTGGTCAACAGGTAGTTCAACGATGCGATCGGGCGCCGCCACGGGATGTGCCGGGTGGTCTTCAGCCATTTCGCGTGCTGATTGACCATCGAGTCGACGATGTGGATGAACGCCTCGTAGCAGGAGAAGAACCCGTGCCGGCCGGTGAGCAGATAGCCCTCCAGCCAGCCCTGGCACAGATGCTCGGAAAGCACCTCCATGACCCGACCGTCCACGGCCAGGTGCTCGTCCGTCGGTTCCGTCCCGGCGTTCCAGACGCGGTCGGTCACCTCGAAGAGCGCACCCAGCCGATTGGAGGCGGTCTCATCCGGGCCCATCACCCGGAAGGTGCTCGGATTGGCGGCCACCACGTCCCGTAGGAACGCGCCCAGGATCCGGGTCGGCTCGGCGAGGGTGGTCCCGGGGGCGGTGACGTCGACCGCGTAGTCACGGAAGTCGGGAAGAGTCAGATCACGCAGCAGCTCGCCCCCGTTGGCATGYGGGTTCGCACTCATCCGCCGGGGACCGCGGGGGGCGAGCGCGGCGAGTTCGGCCCGCGGGGCGCCGCCGGCATCGAAGAGCTCCTCCGGCCGGTAGGAGCGCAGCCACGCCTCCAGCTGGGCCAAGTGCCCGGGGTTGTCGTGCAACTGCGCGACGGGCACCTGGTGGGACCGCCACGTGCCCTCGACCGGCAGGCCGTCAACAGTGGCCGGCCCGGTCCACCCCTTGGGGGTCCGCAGCACGATCATCGGCCAGGTGGGGCGCTCGGTGCGGCCGTGGCGGCGGGCCCGGTCCTGGATCTCGTGGATCTCGCCGACGGCGGCGTCCAGGACGCCCGCCATCCGCTGGTGCACCGCGGCCGGGTCGTCCCCGACCACGAAGTACGGATGGTACCCGTAGCCACGCAGGAGCGCGGTCAGCTCCTGCTCGGGGATGCGGGCCAGGATCGTCGGATTGGCGATCTTGTAGCCGTTGAGGTGCAGGACCGGCAGCACCGCGCCGTCGCGACCCGGGTCGAGGAACTTGTTGGAGTGCCAGCTCGCCGCGAGCGGGCCCGTCTCGGCCTCCCCGTCCCCCACGACGGCGCAGACCACCAGGTCGGGATTGTCGAAGGCCGCGCCGTAGGCGTGGGTCAGCGCGTAACCGAGCTCGCCGCCCTCATGAATGGACCCGGGAGTCTCCGGCGCGACGTGGCTGGGAATTCCGCCGGGGAAGGAAAACTGCCGGAACAGCCGCCGCATCCCCGCCACATCCCGGCCGATCGAGGGGTAGACCTCGCTGTAGGTGCCTTCCAGGTAGGCGTTCGCCACGATGCCGGGACCGCCGTGACCCGGACCGATGATGTAGATGGCGTTCAGGTCCTTTGCCCGGATCACGCGGTTCAGATGGGCGTAGATGAGGTTCAGGCCGGGAGTCGTGCCCCAGTGCCCGAGCAGGCGCGGTTTGACGTGCTCCGGACGCAGCGGCTCGGTGAGCAGGGGATTGTCGAGCAGGTAGATCTGTCCGACGGACAGATAGTTCGCCGCTCGCCAGTAGGCGTGGATGAGGTCAAGCTCCGCCGGGGACAACGGCCCCGCGGCCGGATCCGCCCCGCTCCGCTCGGCGTCGACGACGCTCGTCATCGGCTGTACTCTTTCTCTTTCTCCCAGTAAATCAATAGACGGCCGGCGGCGGGAAGGTCCGGCGCTCAGCCCTCCCCCACCAGCGGGCTGGAGGCGACCTCGGTGCCGTCATCCAGCGTCGAGATCCGGAAGTCGGCGAACACGTTGGGCGCCACCCGGAGCAGTTCCCGCAGGACGGCGACGGCAAGCCCGCGGATCTCCACGTCGGCATGCTCACTCGCCCGCATCCCGATGAAGTGCCGCCACGCCCGGTAGTTCCCGGTGACCACGATCCGGGTCTCGGTCGCGTTCATCAGCACCGACCGGGCCGCCTGGCGCGCCTGCTTGCGCCGTGAGATGGGCGCGGAAACGTCGGCGAWCCGCTTCTCCAGACCTTCCAACAGGCGCCCGTAGGCCTCCAGCGAGGCCGCCGCGGCCTGTTGGAACAGGGCGTGCAGCTCCGGATCGGCCGCGATGACCTCCGGTTCCACCACGGCGGCGTCCCGCTCGGGGACGTAGCGCTGGGAGAGCTGGCTGTAGGAGAAGTGCCGGTGCCGGACCAGCTCATGGGTGAGGCTGCGCGACACCCCGGTGAGATAGAGCGATACGGTCCCGTGCTCGAGCACGGACAGATGCCCGACGTCGAGAATGTGCCGTAGGTAGCCGGCGTTGGTCGCGGTCGCCGGATTCGGCTTGTTCCAGCTCTGGTAGCAGGCCCGCCCGGCGAACTCGGCGAGGGCCTGACCGCCGTCGGCGTCGGTGCTCCAGACCACGTCGTCCGGGGGGATGAACTCGGTCTTGGCGATCACCTGGACCCGAAGCCGCACGGACGTCGGTTCGGACGTCGGTTCGGACGTCGGCTGCGACACTGCCACCTCCATCATCCATCATCTGGACGCGGGACCCGTTGCCCGGTCGCTGGCGGACTCCGCCCACGATAGACGGCGCCCATCCGCCGGGGCGCGGGGACCTCACCCGGCGGCGGCATGCACCCGGACGCCAGGCCTGCAATCACCCGACCGGGCCAGCAATCGCCCAACCGGGATCGTGTCGGCATCCACTTACCCGTCCGGTCACCCGATCGACGCGCGGGGATTGGCAGTCACGACCCGCGTGGTACACCGGAGGTGGACGCCTCGTCAGTCCCCAGCGACGAGGAGTCGCAGTGCCCGCCCTCACGGCGTGGCATGGCGCGGCCGGGGATCTCCGCCCCCGTCAATCCCCGGCCGCCCGGCCACGTCACGACGGACAGCCTCCCGGCGATGGCGCGGCGGCACGCCCGCCGCGCGCATCGGACCGCGGGCTGCGCACGACCCCCGGGCCCGCCGGTCAGCCCGCGGACGGGGTCCAGGTCGCCGGGTCCGCCGCGGACTGGTCCCCGGTGGCCATGTTCTTCACCTCGTGCGCCCGGCCATCGTCGAAGGGCGGGAACCAGACGAATCCGATGCCCTTGCGGGAGGCGTAGCGGACCTGCCTGGCCACCTTGTCCGGCTGGTGGTAGGTCTCCACCCGCAGCCCCCGGGTGCGCAGCTCGGCGGCCGTCGCGAGGGCGGCGGCGCGGCGCGGCGCGGCGGGGATCACGACCAGCACGTCGGCGGGGCTGGACGGCCCGGTGGTGAGCAGGCCCTCGGCCAGGAGCTTGGCGAAGATGCGGGTGAGGCCGATCGAGATCCCGACGCCGGGGAGGTTGCGGCGGATGAAGGAGCCGGCAAGGTTGTCGTACCGCCCCCCCGAGCAGATGCTGCCGAAGTCCGGCCAGTCGACGAACTTCGCCTCGTAGACGGTCCCGGTGTAGTAGTCGAGACCGCGGGCGATCGAGAGGTCCGCGACCACGTCGCCGGCGGGCAGGTCGGCGAGATCGCCGAGAACCGCGGCGAGCTCGTCGAGCCCCTCGGAGAGCAGGTCCGATTTCACCCCGAGCCGGCGTACCTCCTCGACGACGCCGGGATCGCAGCCCCGAATGCCCGTGAGCTCCAGGCAGGCGCGCACCTGGTCCGGGTCGAGCCCGACCGCGGTGGTCAGCAGCCCCTCCACCCCCGCGAGGCCGATCTTGTCGAGCTTGTCGGCGACCCGGATGACGGCCAGCGGATCGCCGATGCCCAGACCCTCGTAGAAGCCCTGGAGCACCTTGCGATTGTTGATGTTGAGGGTCCAGGGCGGAACGCCGAGGGTGCCCAGGACCTCGTGCACGATGCGGGGAAGTTCCGCGTCGAAGTGCAGGGGCACCTGATCAACGTTGATCACGTCGATGTCGCACTGGGTGAACTCGCGGAAGCGGCCCTCCTGAGGACGCTCCCCCCGCCACACCCGCTGGATCTGGTAGCGCTTGAACGGGAACACGAGGTCGTTGAAGTGGGCGGCCACGTACCGCGCGAAAGGCACTGTGAGGTCGAAGTGCAGGCCGAGGCGGGCGCTGTCGTCGTCGGCGTCGGCCTGCAGGCGGCGTAGCATGTAGACCTCCTGGGAGGTCYCCCCCTTCGCGGTCAGCACCTCGAGCGCCTCGACCGAGGGGGTCTCCACCGAGCAGAAGCCGTACCGCTCGAACGTCGCTCGGATGGTGTCGAGCCAGCGCTGCTCGACGAGACGGACCTCGGGCAGCCACTCGGGAAATCCGCTCACGGGCAGGGGACGGACGATCGGCGCGTCACTCATCGCCGCGGAATCTCCTCATCATCTCGAACGGACGGGCACCTGCCGCCCCGGGCACGGTCAACCGCGAAGCCGGGTGGCAGTCACCGATGTCGAGCGAGGAGACGCATAAGCAGCAGCCTATCGCGTGGGGCTCGTTGACCTCACAGCCGGAGAGCGATTCCACGGCGGGGATGGGGCCCGTTCCACCGGGCCCCATCCCGTCGATCACACCGGGTGCCCCGCGCGCGCCTCGACCTCCGCGAGCCGCGCACCCGTCTCGCCGCACTGCTCGACCGGCGCCGGCGGCGCTCCGTCCCCCCGGTGCCGCTGCTCCGGCAACGAGCTCGGGATGACGCCGGTCGGCCGGYCGGGGGCCAGGTAGACCCATCCGGCCTGGCGCCACTGGTCGGCGTCGAGCGCGTGCCGGGCGTCCACCACGACCTTGCGCCGGACCACGGCCCCGAGCCGGGCCGGGTCCAGGTCGGCGAACTGGCGCCACTCGGTGAGCAGGACCAGCGCGTCGGCCCCCTCGACCACGGCCTCGACGGAGTCGCTGTAGGCGAGGCCGGGCAGGGCCTGCCGGGCGTTGTGCGTCGCGACCGGATCCACGACCGTCACCCCGGCGCCGGTCTCGGCCAGTAGCCCCGCGACCGCGAGCGCCGGGGAGTCCCGCACGTCGTCGGAGTTGGGCTTGAACGCGGCGCCCAGCACGACGAGGCGCCGGCCGACCAGCGTGCCGTCGAGGGCCGCGGTGACCAGGTCCACCACACGGTCCCGGCGACGATTGTTGATCTCGTCGATCTCACGCAGGAAACGCAGCGCCGCACCGACCCCGAGCTCGTCTGCGCGGGCCTGGAAGGCCCGGATGTCCTTGGGTAGGCAGCCGCCCCCGAACCCCACCCCCGGACGCAGGAAGTTCCCGCCGATGCGCACGTCGTGGGACAGCGCCTCGGCCAGCGTCAGGACATCGGCATCGACCGCCTCGCACACCTCCGCCATCGCGTTGATGAAGGAGATCTTCGTCGCGAGAAAGGAGTTGGCCGCCGTCTTCACCAGCTCGGCCGTCGCGTAGTCGGTCACGATGACCGGCACCCCCTGGGCGATCACCGGCGCGAAAGCGGCCCGCAGCGCTCCCTCCGCAGCCGGGGAGGCGACACCGAAGACGAGCCGGTCCGGTCGCAGGGTGTCGGCCACCGCGAAGCCCTCCCGGAGGAACTCCGGGTTCCAGGCCAGCTGGACGCCGGCGAGATCGCTGGAGATGTCGGCGGCGGGCTCGTCCACCTCGTCATGGCCCAACCCGTCATGACCCACCTCGACGCGGCCCAACCCGTCGGCCCCCGCCGCGCCGGGCGCCGTCTCGCCCGCGACCGGGCGGTTCGCCGGGGCGAGCTGCGCGATCGTCCGGGCGAGCCCCGCAGCCGTGCCGGCCGGCACCGTCGACTTGCCGACCACGAGGCACGGCCGGGTCAGCAGCGGCGCGAGGCGCTCGATGGCGGCGTGCAGGTGGCTCAGGTCCGCCCCGTAACCGTCGGCACGCTGGGGGGTGCCCACACAGACGAAGTGCACGTCGCCGAACTCGGCAATCTCCTCGAAGGAGGTGGTGAAACGCAGCCGTCCGGTCCGGAGGTTCGCGCGCAGGAGGTCGGCGAGGTCGGGCTCGAAGAACGGGATCTCCCCCGCGGACAACCGCTCGATCTTCGAATGGTCGACGTCCACGGCGAGCACCTCGAAGCCAAGCTCCGCCATGCACACCGCGTGGGTGGCCCCCAGGTACCCGGTGCCGATGACGGTCAGGCGTGGACGAGGCCCGGTTCCGGGCGCCGCCGCATCATCAAGGCTGTCCGACGAGCTCATCAGGCTCCTCCTCATCGTCGTACCCCCCTGGATTGAGACGCTGAAACTCCCAGGCGTCCCGGCACATGTCCGCGACATCCCGGCGGGCTGACCAGCCGAGTGCCGTACGGGCGAGCGCCGCGTCGGCGACCAGGGCGGCGACGTCCCCCGGCCGCCTCGCCACGACGCGACTGGGGAGATCACGAGCGCAGGCCGCGGAGAAGGCCGCGAGYAGTTCCCGCACGGAGGTGCCAGCGCCGGTCCCGAGGTTGATGACCCGATGTCCCGCCTGGTCATCGAGATGATCGAGAGCGAGTCGATGGCCCTCCGCCAGGTCGACCACGTGGATGTAGTCGCGTACGCCCGTGCCGTCGGGCGTGGGGTAGTCGTCGCCGAAGATGGACAGCTCCGGGCGCCGGGCGACCGCCACCTGGGCCAGGTAGGGCATGACGTTGTTCGRCACCCCACGGGGATCCTCGCCGAGCAGGYCCGACTCGTGCGCCCCGGCGGGGTTGAAGTATCGCAGGGACGTCACGTGCCAGGACGGATCCCGGGCGCAGAGGTCGGCGAGGATCTGCTCGCACATCCATTTGGTGCGCGCGTAGGGATTGGTCGGGCGGGCCGGCGTGTCCTCGGCGATCGGTACCTTGTCCRCCGCTCCGTAGATTGCGCACGAGGACGAGAAGACCAGCCGGCGCACGCCGTGCTCCGCCATCACGCGGACCAGACCCAACGTCGCGTTGACGTTCGTGTCGTAGTACTCCAGCGGGATGTCGACCGACTCGCCGACGGCTTTGAGAGCGGCGAAGTGAATAACGGAATCGATCTTCCATCGGCGGAACACGTCACCGAGCGCCGCCCGGTCACGGACATCGAGCCGCACGAAGTCGATGTCGCCGTCCACCACCTTACGCAGCCTGTCCAGCACCCGCGGTGAGCTGTTGACGAAGTTGTCCACTCCCACTACCCGATGACCCGCGGCGAGCAGGTCCACCCAGGTATGAGAGCCGATGAACCCCGTCGCCCCGGTCACCAGGACCGTCTCGGCTCGACTCGTCGACGTCATAGCTCGGTTATCCACTTCTTCGGTGATCAACTGAAACAACTCGTCACCGGTGCTCCACACCGGCCCGGAACAACCGATCCCGGCAGCAGGATCAACCCGACGGCGGCTAGGATCCGTACCACGGCCACGGCCACGGCCACGGCCACGGCCACGGCCACCGCCACCGCCCTTCGGCTGGACCGCGCGGTCCCGACCGTTCGGGCAGCGAACACCGCGATGGGCACGGGCACACCCGGGGCGACGGACATCGGGCACAGCAGAACATAACCCCCAGGTCGGTGCATCGCCGACCTGGTAGCGGCCGCGGCGATCCCGGTGAACCAGACGATCGGCGCGAGCAGGAGCCCCGGTCCGGTCACAGCGCCAGCGTCGGGTAGTGCACGGCCGGTGGCAAGAACCGCGCGCACGGCACCCGGGACCGGCGGCCCACGTCCCGGAAGAAGATGTCCGGGAGGTGGCGTGGCCACGGGAACTCTCGGGTCACCATTGCCGCGGACGTCCCGGGCCCGTCGCCGTTCGCCCACGCATCGGCGGCGAGGGCCCCGCCTCGGCCTGAGCGCGCACGGCAGGTAGGTGGCGCTGACATCCTCGGCGGGTTGCGGACCAATGCCACCGATCTCACGTAACGCGGCGGTGCACACGGCGTGGCGCCGGCCATCACGAACCCTCCCCCCGCAAACAGAAAGTCACGTTCCCCGCGCGGCCACGTTCCTGGAAAGCCACGTCCCCGGAAAGCTCGGTGGCGGGGCGGGACACCTGTGACGCCGGTCAAGCGACCTGACGGCTCTCCGCGAGCTGGCCGGCGAACCAGGAGATCGTCCGGGTGAGCCCGTCGTGCAGGCTCGTCTTCGGTTCCCAGCCCAGGAGGGTCCGGGCGAGGGTGATGTCGGGTTGACGCACCGAGGGGTCGTCCTGGGGCCGCGGGACGAAGGTGATCGGCGCCGTCGATCCGCACAGGTCACGGACGAGCACCGCGGTGTCGAGGATCGACATCTCGTGCGGGTTCCCAATGTTCACGGGCCCGGGCAGGTCCGAGTGCAGAAGTCGGACGATGCCGTCGATCAGGTCGTCGACGTAACAGATGGACCGGGTCTGGGTTCCGTCACCGGCGACCGTGATGGGCTCGCCCCGCAGCGCCTGGGAGATGAAGGCGGGAATGGCGCGACCGTCATCGACCCGCATCCGCGGGCCGTAGGTGTTGAAGATGCGGACAATACCGGTGTCGACACCGTGCTTGCGCCGATAGGCCATGGTCACCGCCTCGGAGAAGCGCTTGGCCTCGTCGTACACACTGCGCGGGCCGACCGGGTTCACGTTGCCCCAGTAGCCTTCCGGCTGGGGATTGACCTGTGGATCGCCGTAGGACTCCGAGGTCGAGGCGAGCAGGAACCGAGCATTCTTCTGCCGCGCCAGGCCAAGGGCGTGGAAGGTACCGAGCGAGCCGACCTTGAGCGTTTCGATCGGCAGCTCGTAGTAATCCACCGGAGATGCCGGGGACGCAAAGTGCAACACGGCGTCGACCGGACCAGAAACATAAATGAAATCATTCACATCCCGGTTGACCAGGCGGAAACGTGGGTCGGCGAGCAGATGCTCCACATTCTCCGGCCGGCCGGTGATGAAGTTGTCGAAACAGATGACCTCGTAGCCGCCGCCCAGTAGGCGTTCACAGAGATGACTGCCCAGAAAACCGGCGCCGCCGGTCACTATCGCACGCACGTCGTGTGCTCCCGGATCTGGAATACAGAGGACCCCGGAGAGTGCCCGTCGATCRCTGTCCGGAGTCCGGCGACGACGGGCGTCCTCCCTTGAGCCATGCGAAGGAGGCGGYGCATCCGATCAGATCGCGCCGCGAGGCCAGGTTGGAGGATCGGGGGAAACGGACATCAAATGATCGGAGATCAGAGGATCAGTAGCTGCTCACCCGCCGGAGCACTCAGCATGGACACTGCCGGACCGATCTCGAATGGCCGCAGGACACGAACACCGCACTACCCCCCAGTAGTCTGATGGCCGACAACGCCGACCCTCTGCGGCATCGTACACAGGTCATCGACGCGTTAAGTACGCGGCCCGGCCCAGTCTCCCTCCTAGCCACGTCGATACGATATAACCACCCGTCACCGATGGCGCCCGACTCCCTACGGGAGATGTCAATGGCCGTCCCGGAGCCGCCTGCATTGGATGAGCAATTCACCGCCAGGGGACGGAGCACGGTCACCCGCGGGAGTGCCGCTCAAGGACGATCGCGTGACGCATCGCGGCGCGTCCCCGGCGGGTGTCCCCGGCATCTCCATAGGAGACCGCGAGCCGGTACCAGCGACGCCATTCACCCGGCGCCGCCTCGACCTCCGCCCGACGCTGGGCGAACGCGGCGTCGGCCGAGGCGCGGTCGATCCGGCCCGACGGCCGGCGCACGAGAACCGGCTCGTCGGCACGGGCGCCGGGGTCGAAGCCGCGGGCGGTGCCGGACTCGACGTCAGCCGTCGCATCCGCGGCTACGTCGAACATCCGGGCAAGCCGCTCGGTGTCGCGGCCGAAACGCAGCTCACGCAGGATGACGACGGCGCCGATCATCGGAAGCAGCACGACACCGAGACCGAGTCCACGGGCCGCCCAGCGATCGTCGCCGAGCAACTGGATTCCCCGCCACCCGATCAGCCCGAGGTAGAAGCCACACGCCGCGACGAGCACGGCCACCAGCCACCGGGCCCTCACCTGGACGCCCCACCGGATGCCGACGCCACCGGGCCGTCCGGATCCAGCCGGATCCGCGCCCCGGGTGCCGCCAAGGTCGCCACGACCGGCATCCGCCGCTTGACCAGGGAGCACACGTCGTCGGGGCGCGCCCGGGCCAGGCAGCTGAACGTCGTACCAAGATCGATACCAAAGACGCTACGGGTACCCGCCGGGAAACGACGGTCAACGTGTCCGACCACATCCGGAAACCTATCTTTCGCGGCCCGTGGTGGCAGCAGACACCTGCCCCAAGATGCCCGCGGCGCTAGTCCAGGTCGAGCAGCGACTCCAGACCGACCGTGAGTCCCGGTCGCTCGCCGACCTTCCGCACGCTTAGCAGCACCCCCGGCATGAACGAGGTGCGGTCGTAGGAATCGTGTCGCAGGGTGAGGGTCTCCCCGGCGCCCCCGAGCAGGACCTCCTGATGCGCGACGAGCCCGGCGAGGCGGACGGCATGCACCGGCACGCCATCGACCCGGGCGCCGCGGGCACCGTCGAGGGCGGCGGTTGTCGCGTCCGGRCCGGCCACCGGCAACCCGGCGGTGGTACGCGCCGCGGCGACCAGCTGCGCGGTACGCCGGGCGGTGCCGCTCGGCGCGTCGGCCTTGCCGGGATGGTGCAACTCGATGATCTCCACCGAGTCGAAGAACCGGGCGGCCCGGGCGGCGAACGTCATCATCAGCACGGCGGCTACCCCGAAGTTCGGCGCGACGAGCACCCCGACCCCCGGTGCCGCGGCCAGCCAGCCACGCAGGGTCGCGAGCCGCGGCTCGTCGAAGCCGGTGGTGCCGACGACGACGTGCTTGCCGGCCTGGACGCACCAGCGGAGGTTGTCCATCACCGCGTCGGGGGTGGTGAAGTCGACGACGACGTCGGCCGCGGCGAGCGCACCACGGTCATCGCCGGTGCCGAGGGCCGCGACCAGCGCCAGGTCGGCGGCGGCCTCGACGGCGGCACACACCGTCGACCCCATCCGTCCCCGTGCACCGAGCACCCCCACCGCTGTCCCGGTTACCGGGACAGCGCCGGTTACCGGGACAGCGCCGGTTACCGGGACAGCGCCGGTTACCGGGACAGCGCCGGTTACCGGGCGGGACTCGGAGTCGGACATCGGTGAACCTCTCGGGACGAGAGTCGCTAACGGGCGACGGCGGCGCTGAAGTCGTGGTCGTCGAAGGGTCCGATGACGCCCAGGGCCCAGGACTGGTCCAGCAGCTCCCGCGCGATCGCGGTGACATCGTCGAGGGTGACCGCGTCCACCCGGGCGATGATCTCGTCGACCGACAGGACCTCACCGTGGACGAGCTCGCTCTTGCCGAGGCGGCTCATCCGGGATCCGGTGTCCTCCAAGCCGAGGATCATCGAGCCGCGGTTCTGCCCACGGGCCCGGTCGAGTTCCTCGGCACTGATCCCGTGCTCGGCGATCTGGCGTACCTGCTCACGGGCGAGCTCGAGGACCACGTCGGCACGCTTGGGGGCGCATCCGGCATAGACGCCGAACAGGCCCGCGTCGGCGAAGTGGGAGGCGAACGAGCCCACCGAGTACGCCAGCCCCCGCTTCTCCCGGATCTCCTGGAACAGCCGCGAGCTCATCCCACCGCCCAGCGCCGTCGACAGCACGCCGAGCGTGTAACGGCGCGGATCGTGCCGGGACAGTCCCCTGGTGCCGAGCACGAGATGCGCCTGCTCGGTCGGCCGGTCGGTCACGACGATGCCGGGCGGCGGCGGGTAGTCGTACGATCCGCCACGCACCTCGAACGGCTCGGCGCTCACCGTCAGACGGTCGGCGAACGCCTCGGCGACCAGCGCCAGCGCCCGGTCGTGCGCCAGGTTGCCGGCGATGGAGACCACCATCGCCGGCGGGACGTACCGGGAGCGGTAGTAGTCCGCGATGGTCTCCCGGCCCAGCCCCTCGATCGACTCGGTCGTCCCGAGCACCGGGCGGCCGAGTACCGACGACCCGAGCATCGCCGCCGCGAATACGTCATGGACGAGGTCACCCGGGTCGTCCTCGTACATGGCGATCTCCTCCAGGATCACGCCACGCTCGGCCTCGACGTCGTCGGCTGTCACCAGCGAGTTGGTGACCATGTCGGCGATGACGTTGACGGCCATCGCGAGATCGGAGTCGAGCACCCGCACGTAGTAGCAGGTGTACTCCTTGCCGGTGAAGGCGTTGATGTCCCCGCCGACCGCCTCGACCGACGCGCTGATAGTCAACGCGTCCCGGCTGGGCGTGCCCTTGAACAGCAGGTGCTCCAGGTAGTGGGAGCATCCGGCGGTCACCGGCGTCTCGTCGCGCGAGCCCACCGCGACCCAGACGCCGATCGCGACCGAGCGCACCCCGGGGACCCGCTCGGTGATGACCCGCAGACCGCCGGGGAGCACGGTGCGGCGCGCCGTGCCGTCCAGCAACGATTCGCCACTGACTCCGCCAGCAGCGAGCAGGTGCGCGGCCCGGGCGCCGGGAACCGGCTTGTTCCGCGGCGCGCCGGCGGTCCCCGCTGAGCAGGTCAGGTCGGGCGTGGGAGTGTCGGACACGACGGGCCGTCAGGAGGCGGCGGCCGCCGCGTCGGCGGCTTCGGCGCTCGGGGACAGGCTGATCTTCCCGCGGCTGTCGATCTCGGTGATCTCGACCTGGAGCTTCTGGCCCACCGTCAGGACGTCCTCCACCTTCTCTACCCGCTTACCGCCGGAGAGTGTCTTGAGCTTGCTGACGTGGAGCAGGCCGTCCCGGCCCGGGGTGAGYGAGACGAAGGCCCCAAAATTGGTGATCTTCACAATCGTCCCCAGATAACGCTCGCCGACCTCGGGCATCTGCGGGTTGGCGATCGCGTTGATCGCCGACCGGGCGGACTCCGCCGACGGACCGTCCACCGCGCCGATGTAGATCGTCCCGTCGTCCTCGACGGTGATCTCGGCACCGCTGTCCGCCTGGATCTGGTTGATCATCTTACCCTTGGGTCCGATGACCTCCCCGATCTTGTCCACCGGGATCTTGACGGAGATGACCCGCGGGGCGTGAGCGGACATCTCGTCCGGGCTGCCGATGGCCTCGGCCATCACGTCGAGGATCGCGAGCCGCGCCCCGCGCGCCTGCTGGAGCGCCGCGGCGAGGACCGAGGCCGGGATGCCGTCGAGCTTGGTGTCGAGCTGGAGCGCGGTGACGAAGTCCCGGGTGCCGGCGACCTTGAAGTCCATGTCCCCGTAGGCGTCCTCGGCCCCGAGGATGTCGGTCAGGGTGACGTAGGAGTCGTCGGYGTGGATGAGGCCCATCGCGATCCCGGCGACCGGCGCCTTGAGCGGTACCCCGGCGTTGAGCAGCGACAGGGTGCTCGCGCACACCGAGCCCATGCTCGTTGACCCGTTCGAACCCAGCGCCTCGGATACCTGCCGGATCGCGTAGGGGAACTCCTCGCGGCTGGGCAGCACCGGGAGCAGGGCCCGCTCGGCGAGTGCCCCGTGGCCGATCTCTCGGCGCTTCGGCGAACCGACGCGGCCGGTCTCGCCGGTGGAGTACGGCGGGAAGTTGTAGTTGTGCATGTACCGCTTGGTGCGGTCGGGGTTGAGCGTGTCGACCGTCTGCTCCATGCGCAGCATGGCCAAGGTCGTGACGCCGAGGATCTGCGTCTCGCCCCGCTCGAACAGCGCCGAGCCGTGTACCCGCGGGATGTAGTCGACCTCGGCCGACAGCGCGCGGATCTCGGTTGTCGAGCGACCGTCGATGCGCACGCTCTCGGTCACGATGCGGGAGCGGACGAGCTTCTTGGTCAGCGCCCGGTAGGCGGCGCCGATCTCTTTCTCTCGCCCCTCGAACTGGGAGGCCACCTTCTCGGCCGCGAGCTGGCGGACCCGGTCGAGCTCGTTCTCGCGCTCAGCCTTGCCGGGGATGCGCAGCGCGGCGGACAGCTCGTCGCCGATTGCCGCGGACAGCGCGTCCAGCACGTCGTCGTGATAGTCGATGAAGACGGGGAACTCCCGGGCAGGCTTCGCGGCGAGCGCGGCCAGCTCGCTCTGGGCCCGGCAGAGCTCACGGATGGCGGGCTTCGCCGCCTCGAGGCCCGCGGCCACGACCTCCTCGGTGGGAKCCGGCGCGCCGTGCGCGAGCAGCTCGACCGTGCCCGGGGTCGCCTCGGCCTCCACCATCATGATCGCGACGTCCGAGCCGTCCTCGATCACCCGACCGGCCACGACCATGTCGAAGGTCGCCCGAGCGAGCTCCGCATGGGTCGGGAAGGCGATCCACTCGCCGTCGACGAACCCGACCCGGGTCGCACCGATCGGCCCGGTGAAGGGCAGGCCGGACAGCGTCGTCGACGCGCTGGCCGCGTTGATGGCGACCACGTCGTAAAGGGTGTCGGGATCCAGGGCGAGCACGGTGGCCACGACCTGGATCTCGTTGCGCAGCCCCTTGGCGAACGACGGCCGCAGCGGCCGGTCGATGAGCCGGCAGGTGAGGATCGCGTCCTCGCTGGGGCGGCCCTCCCGCCGGAAGAACGAACCGGGGATGCGCCCGGCCGCGTACATCCGCTCCTCGACATCCACCGTCAGCGGGAAGAAGTCGAGCTGTTCCTTGGGCTGCTTGCTGACCGTCGTCGCCGAGAGCACCATCGTGTCGCCCAGGTAGGCGACGGCGGAGCCGGCGGCCTGCTTGGCGAGACGTCCGGTCTCGAACCGAACCGTCCGGTCTCCGGCCGGGGTCGCGATGACCGCTTCGGCCGCATGTGTCGAGTCGTCCACTCGAACCACTCCATCCTCTTCCTCGGCCGGATCCACGCGGCCGAGCCTCTTCTACGGCCGGGTCCACGCCAACGAGGATGCCGGTGCTCAGTCGAAGTCCCCGGGTCCGGTGCCCGTACCCATCCCGGCGACCACGACCGAGGACCGGCGGCTCGCACCACCACGGACCCGGCCAGGTCCTCCACACCGCCGAGCGGACGACTCCGCCGACGGCTCGACGCATTCGGTACCTACCCCCGATGCGTCAGAGGGAGCGTCCCACCCGGGCCGCTCCCCCTCTTCGCGCTACCGCCGTAGCCCGAGTCGCTCGATCAGAGCGCGGTATCGGTTGATATCCGTCTTCGCCAGGTAGTTCAGCAGCCGTCGGCGACGGCCGACGAGCAGCAGCAGACCGCGGCGGCTGTGGTGATCGTGCTTATGCACCTTGAGATGCTCGGTCAGGTCACTGATCCGACGGGTCAGCATCGCGACCTGCACCTCGGGCGAGCCCGTGTCCCGCTCGACGGTGGCGTAATCGGACATGATCTTCTGCTTGACGTCRCTCGCGAGCGGCACGCTCCACCTTCTCCTTCTGTTTCGGGACGGCGCGCGTCCGGGGTCTTCCCCACCCGGATCGATCACCGGACCTCGGCATCATCGCCGTCCGGTCCGGACACACCGCACCCGCCTGACCGGGAAGCCTATCAACCCGAGGAGAGCCGCTCGGCCACCGGCGGAGTTCAGCCGAGTTCAGCCGAGTTCAGACGAGCAGGGTTGCCGCGCGGGTGGCCTCCACATCCGCGGCCATCTGGGTGACGAGCTCGGCCACCGAGTCGAAGCGCAGGGTCGGACGCAGCCGATGGGTGAACTCGTAGGCCATGTACTCGCCGTAGAGATCCTCGTCGAAGTCCAGGAGAAACGCTTCGACGCGCCGGTCGCGTCCCTCGAACGTCGGATTCGTACCGATCGAGATGGCGGCGGGCTGGCGGCGGCCGGACCAGCAGGCGAAGCCCGCGTACACGCCGTCCGCCGGAACGGCGGCCCACGGCGTCACCTGGATGTTCGCCGTAGGATAGCCGATGGTGCGGCCACGCGCGTCGCCGTGCACGACGACACCCTCGACCCGATGCGGCCGGTCCAGCGCGGCCGCCGCAGCCGCCACGTCGCCCTCGGCCACCCGGGCACGGATCGCCGTCGAGGAGAGCACCTGCTCGCCGGAGCGGACGAGACGGACCCCGTCAACCTCGAATCCCTCCCGGGCGCCCGCCTCCGACAGCGTCGCGAGCGTCCCGGCGGCCCGGTGACCGTAGGTGAAGTTCTCCCCCACCACGACCACGCTCGCCCGCAGCCGCTCGACCAGTATCCCGTGCACGAAGTCAGCCGGGGAGACCCGACTGAACTCCAGCGTGAACGGCTCGACGCAGAGCGCGTCCACCCCGGTCCCGGCCAACAGCTCGGCCTTGAAACGCAGCGTCGTGAGCAGGGCGGGATGGCTGCCGGGTCGCAGCACCTCACCGGGATGCGGGTCGAAGGTCAACACCAGCGAACGCTCACCGCGTTCCCGCGCCAGCCGGACCGCCCGGCCGATGATCTGCCGGTGCCCGAGGTGCACCCCGTCGAAGAAGCCAATCGTGACGACCCCGCCCCGCCACTGGACAGGCGTGTTCTCCGCCCCTCGCCACGTTTGCACGTGCGAAGCCTAGGACATTCTCGTGGGGCGCTGTCGGGCCACCGAACCCCGGCCGGGGCCGCCGGACTAGACCGGGGCGAAGACGACGAGCGACCGGACCGCATGCTCGGTCTCCTCGACCAGGGCCAGCACGGTCCCGTCGGGACCGAAGACGCCGTACGTACCCGGCCGTCCCACCGGGGGCAACCGTCGGCCATGGGACACGTCCGCTGCCGCCTCCGCCGTCACGTCGCGGCGCAGGAAGCCGGCCGCGACCGCGTCGGTCAGCGATGTGACCGCCCGCGGCCCCAGCTCGGCGAACGTGTCGAGAGTCACTGCGCCCGCCAGGTCGAAGGGACCAACGGCGGTGCGCCGCAGGGCGGTCAGATGCGCCCCGCAGTCCAACGCCGCCCCGAGATCACGGGCGAGCGCCCGCACGTATGTTCCACTGGAGCAACCGACCGTGACCTCCAAATCGGTTCCGGCCGGGTCCACCGCCCCGTCGCCCGCGGCCCGCCGCGCCAGCAGGTCGAAGCGGTGGACCGTCACCCGGCGTGGGGCGAGATCGACCACCTCGCCGGCCCGGACCCTGGCGTACGCGCGTACCCCGCCCACCTTGACCGCGCTCACGCTGGCAGGAACCTGGTCGAGCACCCCGGTAAGGGCGGCCATGGCCCGCGTGAGCCGGTCGGCGTCGACGTCCACCGGACGGTCCTCGACCGGCGCGCCCTCGGCGTCGTCGGTCGTGGTAGTCCGGCCGAGCCGGATCGTGGCGTCGTACACCTTGTCGGTGAGGGCGAGATGTCCGAGCAGGCGGGTTCCCCGGCCGGCTCCCAGCACCAGCACGCCCGTCGCCATCGGATCGAGGGTGCCCGCGTGGCCGATCCGACGCTGCCCGAGAATGCGCCGCGCCCTGGCGACGACATCGTGCGACGTCCAGCCGGCCGGCTTGTCCACGACGACGAGCCCGTCGACCTGTGGCCCGGGACTGGGACCGGGACCGGATCCCCGGCGGGATGCGGCTCCCCCCGGCCGCGCGGATCCCCGGGTGGATCCCCCCCGGGTGCTCACCGCGGGCTCCGGACCGCGTTCCTCGGGCCACCCGGGCCGCGCGGATTCTCCGGAGTCCCCGGGCCCCCCAGGCGCGGAGCCCGCGCCAGCGCGTCCCGAAGCACGTCCATCAACTCGTCGAGCGTCGTCCCGCAGGAGAATCCGGCGGCGAAGCGATGGCCGCCACCACCGAGAGCCGTACAGACCGCGCCGACGTCAACGTCCCCCTTGGAACGGACCGAGACCTTCCAGACGTCACCATCCTGCTTGCAGACAAGGGCGACCTCTGCCTCCGACACGGTGCGCACCGTGTCGATGAGCCCCTCGATCTCGTCGTACTCCAGTCCCGCGGCGCGCAGATCGGCCTGGCCGCACCAGGACCAGACGAGGTCGTACTCGGGCTCCAGCCGGACGCGGCCGAGAACCTCCCCGAGTAGCTTGAGATAGCCGAAGCGGTGGGTGYCCCACAGGGCACGGCTGATCAGGTCGGGACGGATGCCCGTGGCCACCAGCCGGGCGGCCAGCTGGTGCACCGCCGGTGTCGTCGCGGCGAAACGGAACGATCCCGTGTCGGTTACCAGACCGGTGTAGATCGCTGTCGCRATGTCCCGGTCGAGCCGCACGCCCAGGGCATCGACGAGGTCGATGACCATGGCGCTGGTCGAGGCCGCCTCGGGGTCGACCAGATTGAGATCGCCGAACCGGGTGTTGGAGGCATGGTGGTCGACGACCAGGACCCGGCAACCGGCCGTGGTGCTGGCGAGCCTGCCCAGCCGGGACCGGCTGCCGGCGTCCAGGGTCACCACGAGACCCGGCCGGCCGGTGACGGCCTCGGGGGCCACCAACAGATCCTGACCGGCGAGGAAACGAAGCACCCGGGGAACGACGAAGGGATCCGCGTCGAAGGACACCCGCGGCCTTCCGCCCAGCGACCGCAGCGCGAGCCCCAGCGCCAACGCCGATCCGAGACTGTCCCCGTCGGGGTTCACGTGGGCGATCAGCAGGATGTCGTCACCGGCGTCGATCGCGCCGGTCAGTGCGGTCACCGCGGCCTGGAAATCACCGGTCGGACCGGCACCGTCCGGGCGGGAGCGGTTGACCGACGCCGCCGGCGGGCCCGCGAGATCGGTCGCATCGCTCATCGTCAGTTCCCATCGCAGCTGTCTCGTGCCTGTCACCGCGGTGTCCCGGGCCCGTACCCCGTCATCCCTCCTGCCGGGCCGTCCCGCCGTACTCGTCCACCTCGCTCAGCTCATCCACCTCGCTCAGCTCATCCACCTCGCCGGCGGCGGGGCGCGGCCGGCGGTAGGGATCGTCGTCGCCCGCCGGGCGAGCATCCCGACGGACCTCGGCCAGATACGCGTCGCGTTCCCGGGCAACGCTGATCAACTTCTCCAGATGCTGGGCGTCGTCGGGAAGTCGGTCATGAACGAAGGTGAGCGTCGGGGTCACCTTCACCCCCGTGGCCCGGCCGACCTGGCTGCGCAGCAGCCCCCGGGCGGATTCGAGCGCCTGGGCCGACGCCTGCCGCGCCGTCTCATCGCCGTAGACGGTGTAGAAGACCGTCGCGTCGACCAGATCCGGCGTCAGYCGCACATCCGTGACGGTCACCATGCCGAGTCGAGGATCCTTGACGCCACGCTCCAGCGTGGACGCCACAACCTCGCGGATACGCACGGCCAGCCGCCGTGCCCGGGCCGGATCAGCCACCGTCCACCTCCTCGTTCGCCGGTCCCGCCGGCGGCACGCTCACCGCGGCAGATGCACCGGGTGCGTGCGGTTCACCGGGTGCATGCGGTTCGTCGTCCGCGTCGTCCGCCGAAAAGTAGCGCGCCCGCGCGGCGAGGACCTCGACGTCCGGTCGCTGGGCCACCAGATGCTCGCAGGAACAGAGGACCTCGACGCAGTGCGCCCGGTCCGCGGCGACGACCGCCATCCCGATCTCGGCTCGCCGGTGCAGATCATGATGGCCGGTCTCGGCCACGCTGAGGGCGAAACGGCGACGCAGCTCCGCCACGATCGGCCGCACCACCGACCGTTTCTCCTTCAACGAGTGCACGTCACCGAGCAGCAGATCAAGGCTGAGGGTTCCGATCCACATGGTCGTCTCCCGCCGCCGGGCACACACCGCCGGTGACGATCGGGCAGACAGCTCGATCGTCACCGGCCGCGGACGTGCTCAGGCGCGGGGAACCTCCCGTTGCTCGAACGTCTCGATCACGTMATCGATCTTGATGTCGTTGAACGACCCGAGACCGATACCGCACTCGTAGCCCTCGCGGACCTCCGTCGCGTCGTCCTTGAAACGCTTGAGCGACTCGACCGTGAGGTTGTCGRCCACGACGACGCCGTCGCGGATGAGCCTGGCCTTGGTGTTCCGCCGGATGACGCCGGAACGGACCAGAGAGCCGGCCACGTTGCCGATCCGCGGCACGCGGAAGACCTCGCGGACCTCGGCGGTACCGAGCTGCGCTTCCTCGTAGACGGGCTTGAGCATGCCCTTCAGGGCGTTCTCGATGTCCTCGATAGCCTGGTAGATCACCGAGTAGTACCGGACCTCGACGCCCTCACGGTCGGCCAGCTCCGTCGCCTTGCCCYGCGGCCGGACGTTGAAGCCGATGATGATCGCGTCGGACGCCGACRCCAGCATCACGTTGGTCTCAGTGATCGCGCCGACCCCACGGTCGATGATCCGCAGACCGACCTCGTCACCGACATCGATCTTGAGCAAGGCGTCCTCGAGCGCCTCGACCGAACCGGACACATCGCCCTTGAGGATGAGGTTGAGCTGGGTCTTCTCGCCCTCCTTCATCCGCTCGAGGATCGTCTCCAGCGTCGGACGGCCCCGGCTCAGCGCCAGCTCCGCGTTACGCTCGCGGGYCTGACGCCGTTCGGCGATCTGACGGGCCACCCGGTCCTCGGGCACCACCAGGAAGTTGTCACCCGCGTCGGGAACGCTGGTGAACCCCAGGACCTGGACGGGTCGGGCCGGGCCCGCCTCGACCACCTGACCACCGTGTTCGTCGAGCATCGCCCGAACCCGACCGAACGCCTCGCCGGCGACGACCGAGTCACCGACCCTCAGCGTGCCGCGCTGGACCAGCACGGTCGCCACCGGACCCCGGCCCCGGTCGAGCCGACCTTCGATGGCGACACCCTGCGCCTCGACCTCGGTCGGAGCCCGCAGGTCCAGGGATGCGTCGGCGGTCAGGACGATCGCCTCGAGCAGGCCGTCGATGTTCGTCCGGTTGCGGGCGGAGACGTCAACGAACATCGTGTCGCCGCCGTACTCCTCCGCCACCAGGCCGTACTCGGTGAGCTGACCCCGCACCTTGGCCGGGTCGGCGCCCTCCTTGTCGACCTTGTTGACCGCCACCACGACCGGGACGCCGGCCGCCTGGGCGTGGTTCAGCGCCTCGATGGTCTGCGGCTTCACCCCGTCGTCGGCGGCCACGACCAGGACCACGATGTCCGTCACCTGCGCACCGCGGGCCCGCATGGCCGTGAAGGTCTCGTGGCCCGGAGTGTCGATGAAGGTGATCGGACGCTCGTCGCCGTCGACCTTGGCCCGCACCTGGTAGGCACCGATGTGCTGGGTGATACCACCGGCCTCGCCCCCGACCACGTCGGTGGAGCGGATGGCGTCCAGCAGTTTCGTCTTACCATGATCGACGTGACCCATGACGGTCACGAYCGGCGGCCGGGAGCTGAGCTCGACGTCGTCGCCGTACTCCCCGCCGAAGGAGAGGTCGAAGCTCTCGAGAAGCTCCTTGTCCTCGTCCTCCGGGCTGACGATCTGGACCTCGTAGCCGAGCGTGACACCCAACAGCTGCAGCGTCTCGTCGGTGCAGGACTGGGTCGCGGTCACMATCTCGCCGAGCTGGGTGAACACGACCTGGACCAGAGCGCCCGGGTTCGCGTCGATCTTGTCGGCGAAATCGGCCAGCGAGGCGCCACGGGGAAGCCGGATGGCCTGCCCGTTGCCGCGGGGCACCATCGCGCCCATGCGCGGCGCTTCGAGYCCGCTCTCCCATTCCTGCCGCTTCGCGCGCTTGGACTTGCGCTGGCGACCGGGGCGACCACGGCCACCGGGGCCGAAGGCGCCCGCCGTGGTCCCACCGCGGCCACGGCCGCCGGCCGCGGGACGACCGGGCGCACCGCCACCGCCGCCACCACCACCGGGACGACCGGGCGCACCACCACCGCCKCCACCACCACCGGGACGACCGGGCGCACCACCCCGCCCGGCGAATCCGCCGGGACGCGGACCGCCGCCACCGCCGGGACGACCGGGCGCGCCACCACCGCCGGGACGACCGGGCGCGCCACCACCGCCCGGGCGTCCGGGAGGGCCACCGGCGGGYCGAGGCTGGAACATGTTCGCGTTGGGGCGCGGCCCCCCGGTGCCACCTGGGCGGGGCGGCATGCCGCCCCCCGCTCCTGACCGTGGACCGCCGGGACGTGGTGGCATCCCGCCGGGAGTGGGCCGTGGACCACCGGCACCGGTGCCACCGGGGCGCGGTCCACCCGGCCGGGGGGTACCTGGCCGGGGGGTACCCGACCGCGGGGCGCTGGGCCGGGGAGTGGGCGTCGATGGCGGACCCGACTGCCCGGCCGACGGACGCGGCCCAGCGGACGGACGCGGCCCAGCGGACGGCGTCGTGTAGGGGTTGTTACCGGGCGCAGCCGACCGGGGTCCGGGACGCGGCCCGGGCCGGGGGCCGCCTGCGGTGGGACCGCCAGCGGTGGGACCGCCAGCGGTCGGACCGCCAGCGGTCGGACCGCCAGCGGTCGGACCGCCAGCGGTCGGACCGCCAGCGGTGGGACCCGAGGGAGGAACCGGGGTGCCGGGACGCGGACGGCCGCCGCCCTGCGGGGCACCGGGACGCGGAGCGTTCGGCCCGGGTCGCGGCCCGGAGGGAGCGGACGGCACGGACGGCATCGGCGGCGCGGGCACGGCGGAGGCCGCGGCCGGACGGGGAGCGGCGGGTGCAGACGTCGGCGAAGCCTGCACCGGGGAGGCCTGCACCGGCGAAGCCTGCACCGGGGAGGCCGGTAGCGGCGGGGACGCGGGCGAGGGGGACGGCGCCGGGGTCGCCGGACCGGGCCGGCCGAGGGGACCAGGCCGCCCGGGAACCGGGCGCGGACCGGGCCGAGGCGCCAGACCAGGACGGGACGGCGGGGTCGGACGAGCGCCGCCACCCGGCGGTCCCGGACGGCTGGTGGCCCGGCCCGGGGAAGTGGGTGCGCCGTCGGCGGGGAACGCTTCCTTCAATTTGCGGACGACGGGTGCCTCGACAGTGGACGAAGCGGACTTCACGAACTCGCCGAGATCCTTGAGCTTGGCGARCACGGTCTTACTGTCGACACCAAGCTCCTTGGCGAGCTCGTGTACGCGGGCCTTTCCTGCCACGGTGMTCCTTCGTTCGGCCCGCGGTCCGTGCCCGCGTGACCTCGTTACCTGCCGGTCGTGATCATGGCTGGGTGCTCATTGAGCGGTCATCGCTGTCTCGACCTGCTTCCCTGTCGACGTCTGTTGGCGCCGCCTGTGGGAGCGGATGCCGCTGGCGCGGGTACCCACTCCGTCTGACCCGGCCGGCCCGCTGCCGCGGTCCGCCCGTTCCAYCCATCCATCTTTACCTGGTATCTCCCTGTGCCTGGCACGACTACGGCGGACCGCTCCCGGAGGGACCGGCTACCGCGGGCGAAACCGCTCCAGATACAGCCTGACCTGCTTCGACCCGAGCGGGCCTGACACCCGCAGTGCTCGTGAGAACGCCTTGCGACGCTCCGCGAGATCGAGGCACGCAAGATCAGGATGCACGTGCGCACCCCGACCACGCATCCGACGACGAGCATCCGGCAGAAGCTCGCCGCCTTCTACGACGATACGCAGTAGGTCAGAACTCGACGCACGGCTTCGGCATCCGACACAGGTACGGACGGGCTCCGCACGACGCGCCATCGTAAGTCTATCCCGCCTGGCCCCGAGAATGGCCACCCGCGGCAGGTGATCGCCGCGGCACCGTAGCTGGTCCCGATCGTCGGGGCGCTCCAGCGGAGTCCCGTTCGGATCCGCTCCCACCGCCCTCGCCGGAGTCCTCGGTGTCAGAGTGGATGTCGATGCGCCACCCCGTCAGCCGGGCGGCGAGGCGGGCGTTCTGCCCCTCACGCCCGATGGCCAACGACAGCTGGTAATCGGGCACCACCACCCGCGCCGAGCGGCTCGCCGGATCCGTCACCTCGACCCGGGCCACCCGGGCCGGAGACAGCGCGCTCCCGACGAAGGTTGCCGGGTCGGCCGACCAGTCAACGATATCGATCTTCTCGCCCCGCAGTTCGGCCATGACGGCACGCACCCGGCTGCCCATCGGCCCGATGCACGCGCCCTTGGGGTTGACCCCGGCCACCCGGGACCGCACCGCTATCTTGCTGCGATGCCCGGCCTCGCGGGCGATCGCGGCGAGTTCCACGGTGCCGTCGGCGACCTCGGGCACCTCCAGCCGGAACAGCCCCTTCACCAGCTCGGGATGGGTGCGGGACAACGTCACCGTGGGTCCGTGCGGCCCCCGCGCGACGTGCACCACATAACACTTGATTCGGTCGCCGTGCTCAAGCCGCTCGCCGGGGACCTRCTCGGCCGGCGGCAGGACACCCTCGACGGTGCCGAGATTGACGAGCACGACCCTGGAGCCGGCCCGCTGTTCGTGATGTTGCACCACACCGGAAACGATCTCGTGCTCCCGGTCGGCGTACTGGCCGTAGGTGACCTCCTGCTGGGCCTCGCGCAGCCGCTGCATGATCACCTGTTTGGCGGTCATGGTCGCGATCCGCCCGAAGTCCGCCGGGGTGTCGTCGTACTCCCGGCTGGTGCCGTCCGGGCCCTGTTCCCGGGCAAGGACGGAGACATCTCCGGTCGTCCGGTCGATCACCACCCGGGCGTCCTGYGCGGACCCGGCCGTGTGGTGATAAGCCGTCAGCAGGGCCRTCTCCATCGCCTGCACCAAGGTGTCAAAGGCAATGTCCTTCTCCCGCTCGATTCCGCGCAGCGCGGCCACGTCGAGCTTCACCGGGTCATCTCCTTACCGGCCGCGCCCCGGGGGCCGGCCTCCCGGCCGTCGTCATTGGATTCCCTCCCCGGCGCCGCCGGAAGATCGTCGTCCGGCTCTCCGTACCCGAGATCGGCTGTCTCGCCGGGTTCCACCAACACGGCGGACAAAGACGGCGTCTCCACCGACTCGATAGAAAGATCATCATACGCCTCGGCCGAGAACTCGACCTCGACGGTAGCCCGGGCCACCTGTGCGAAGGTCACCCGCGCGAGCCGCCGACGCGGGGGGCGTCCGGGCCGCGCGGGATCCGTCGCCACCGCCAGATCCGCCCCCGATTCGTCGGCGGACAGGACACGCCCGGCGAGGACGATGCCGTCTCGATCACGTACCGTGACAAGCCTGCCGATCGCGCGGCGCCAGTGCCGAGGCTCGGTCAGCGGCCGTTCGACGCCCGGTGAGGTGACCTCGAGAACATAAGGCCCGGCGACCAGGCCCTGGCCGTCGGTCTCGGCGGCGTCAAGCAGCTCGGAGGCGAGCCGGCTGGCGTCCGCGACCGCGTCCAGGTCGACTCCTCCGTCGCGGTCCACCACCACCCGCACCACGCTGCGCGATCCGGCCCGTGTGACCGTCACATCCTCGAGATCGAAGCCCGCGTCGGCGAGGCCAGCCGCCAGCCGAGCCCGCAGCGCCGTCCGAACGCYGCCGCGCCCGCGGGCCGATCCGGATGGGCTCCGGTCACGCGCGCGGCCGGCCTCCCCCGCCCCTACCACTTCGACCGTCCCTTCCCGCATCCGCGATGCCTGATCATCCGCCGAACCCACGACGTCGCTCCCCACGCCGTAGGCCGGCCGCTACGTTGTCATCCCCCGGGGGCGATACCCAGGTTCGGCCGGCGCCATCAAGCCGTGCGACCCTCGTCGACCCGACCCGCGGCACCGTCGAACAGCGAGGACCGACCGCCGACGGTCCCGCCGGGCTGGGCCGCCCCGGGGCGACGGCATCCCGGGTGAGATCCATAGCCTACGTCCGCCCCGACCGGGGTCCGTCGCGACCCGGGGGTAACCGGATCAGGCCGCGCGGACCACACGGCGCTCCGGACGACAGCAGGGGATGTGCAAAGCTGCGACGGTGGATCCGGCGAACCTCACCCACGCCTCCCGACGACGGCTCCTCACCGGGCTGACCAGCCTTGCCCTTACCGGATTCGCCGGATTTGCCGGATTCGAGGCCGCCGGCTGCAGCACCACGGTCACGACGAATCGGACCGGTCCCGCGGTGGGTCCGGACGGCGACGACCGCCGGGCGGCGAGGGCCGCCGCCGTCCGGGCGGCCGCGCTGGCCGCGGCGTACCGGACGGCGGCCGAGCGCCACCCGTCCCTGCGTCCCCTGTTCGACACGCTGCGGGCCCATCACGAGGTCCAGCTCCGGACCTTGGCCGAACAGTTCCCGGGCTCCGCACCGGCCACCCCGACCCAGGCGACCACCCCGACCCAGGCAGCCACCCCGACCCAGGCAGCCACCCCGACCCAGGCAGCCACCCCGACCCAGGCGATCGGGCGTGACGGCGCCGGGACGGCGGGAACGGCGCAGCTCGTCAACGAGTCACCCACGGCCCGCGCCGCCACCCTCGCCTCCCTGACCGGGATGGAGGGTGCGGCGACGAACGCCGCCCGCACCGACTGCCTGCGCGCGGGCGGTCCGCTCGCGTCCCTGCTGGCGAGCATGTGCGCCGCCGGGACCGCGCATGCGGAGCTGCTGGCCCTCGCTGCGAGCCGGGTGTCCGGATGACCGCCGACACACCATCGGGCGATCCGGCGTCGGCGACCCCCACGGAATCGACCGCCGCAACCGAGCACCCGGATCCCGCGGGCGTCGCGGCACTGGTCACGATGCTCACGGCCACGCATGCCGCGGTCTACGCCACCGCGGCGGCGGGAGGTGCCGTCGCGCCGCTCGGCCCGGCCGCGGCTCAGGCGCGCGAGCTCGCGCGACTGAGCTGTCTGGCGCACCAGGCGCTGCGCGACGACCTCATCACCGCGATCCGGGCCCGCGGCGGGGATGCGCCACCGGCACTGCCCGCCTATCGGCTCCCCGTCGCGCCGGAGGGCATCGGGGCGGCACTGGCCCTCCTGGCCAGGATCGAGGACGCCTGCGCCATGGCGGCCCACGACGCTGTCGCTGTGCTCGTCGGGGACGTCCGTGCGCTGGCTCTGGACGCGCTGACCGGCACCGCCGTACGCGCGCAGCGGGCCCGCATCGCGGCCGGCATGCCGCTGGCAGCCGCGAGCCGCGCGCTACCGGGGACATGACCTGGCGTCCAGGGAGGCCGGGCCGCTCCCGTCAGCGGGTGACCCACGCGTCGGGATCGCAGCCGAGGGTGGTCACGATGTCCGGAAGCTGACCACTCGCCACGTCGGCGAGGGTCRCGGCCTCCAGCACCCGCCGCAGGTTCACTCGAACCGCGATCCACACATCCTGCAGGTGCTTGGCCGCGCCGTCGTAATTCGTGTCCTCAGGACGCCGGCCCCGCACGCTGGCGAGCGGACCGTCGGTCGCCCGGATCACCGTGGCGATGGTGATCCGCTCGGGGGGAAGGCTCAGCTGGTATCCCCCGTCCGCGCCCCGGCGGCTCTGGACCAGCCCCGCCCGGCGTAGATCGGTGAGGATGTTCTCGAGGAAGCGCAGCGGCAGATCCTGCGCCGCGGCAAGCGCCTCGCCCTTGACGAGCCGACCGTTGCTCGCGGCCAACGTCAGGAGTGCGCGCAATGCGTAGTCGGCGCGAGCGGAGATCTGCATGCATCCATTTTGCCGCCGGTCCTCGCCGAATGGGTGGGCCGGGTCGGCACCGGGCGAGGCACGGCCCCGCGCCGACGGGCGCTGTTCCCGCCGCCGGCTCGGCCAACGAACCTGCCGGCCAACGAACCTGCCGGCCGGGGAATCGGGACTTCCYCAGCCAGCCCTCTCGGGACGGGGGGCGTCCGTGCCGCCTCCGGCGGAGGAGGTGGCCGTGGTGGCGGCCGCGGCGGACCCGTCGGCGCTGCCGCTCCGGCGACGCCGAGCTGCCCGGACCGCCGTCGTACCCTCCGCAACCAGCCCACGGCGCTGCCGCATCCGCTGGTCCGCCGCGTTGAACCCGGCGTCGATGAGCACCCCGATCACGAAAATCGTGATCATCGAGGCCAGTACCCCGACCGTGTCGAGTAGTTCGCGGGCATTCTGCAGGTCAGCTCCGACGGACGGATGCCCCGGAACGATGACCAGCAATTCGCCGGCCATCAGGCTGCGCCAAGCGAACGCCCAGCCCTGCTTCAGGCCCGCGAGCACCGAGGGCAGGGCCGCCGGTACCACGACGTACCGGTAGAGGGACAGGCTACGCGCGCCCATGCTGCGGCCGACCTGGACCAGCAGAGGCGGCACGTAGTCCACGCCGTAGATGACGCCGTTGGCCACCGAGGGCGCCGCCCCGAGCACCACCACGAACATGATTGCGGACTCGCTGAGCTTGAACAGCAGGACGGCGAGCGGGAACCAGACGATCGAGGGCATCGTCTGCACCGCGGTGATGAACGATCCCACCGCGGTACGCAGGACTCCGAAGCGGGACACCGCGATCCCGACCACGGTGCCGATGAGCACGGCGAGAGCGTATCCCTCCAGGGCCCGGACCAGGGTGCGGGCGAGGGCGTCCCAGAAGTGTCCGCTGCCCAGCTGGTCGACGAACTCGCCCAGTGCCTCGCCCGGGCCGGGCAACACATAGCTGGGCTTCCAGCCACTCCAGACGACGATCTGCCAGAGCAGCAGGAACAGGAGCAGAGCGCCGAGCTTCGGCCAGCTGGCCGCCCAGACGCGGACCGCGAACGGCCGCCGTTGCGCGGTCGGGATGTCCAGCGCGTCGAGGCCGGCGAGGGCCGTGTCGACGTCGAAGGACTTACCCGCCTCGCCGAGCAGGACACTCTTATCGCTGGAGACGCTGACGTCAGTGGCCATGGCGGCCGACCTCCTCGCGTAGCCGCGCGGTCACCTTGGTGGCGAGCTCCGAGACGTGGGTGGAGTCGATCCGGCGGGGGCGGTCGAGGTCGACGTCGAAGATCTCCGCGACCCGGCCAGGCCGGGAGGACAGCAGCACGATGCGGTCACCGAGCCGGACCGCCTCACGCACATCGTGGGTGACGAAGATGACGGTGACCCCCGTCTCCCGCCAGATCCGTTCAAGTTCGTCGTGGAGCAGATCGCGGGTCATCGCGTCGAGCGCACCGAACGGCTCATCCATGCACAGGATGTCGGCCTCCTGCGCGAAGGCCCGGGCCAGGCTCACCCGCTGGCGCATGCCGCCGGACAGCTCATGGGGGCGCTTCGCGGACATACCGGCGAGCCGGACCATCGCGAGCAGACTCTCGACCCGGTCCCGCCGCTCGGCCTTGCCGATCCCCCGCAGCCGCAGCGGCACCTCGACGTTGCCGCCCGCGGTCAGCCAGGGCAGCAACGCCGAGTCCTGGAACATCATCCCAACCCGCCGGCCGGTGGTGTCGACGACGCCCACAGACGGCTGGTCGAGACCGGCGACCAAGCCGAGCAGGGTCGATTTCCCACAGCCGGACGCGCCGAGGAGACAGACGAACTCGCCCGCCCGGACGTCCAGGGAGACGTCGTCGAGCGCCTTGACGCTGGCGGGCCCGGATCCGAAGACCCGACTGACGCGGTGGATGCGCAGCGCGGTGTCGGCGGGTACAGCGGTGTCGGCGAGTACAGCGGTGTCGGCGAGTACAGCGGTCATGGTTCATTCCCCCGTCGCGGTGTATGCGGCCGGTGTGCATGGACGGATGGACGGACGGACCAGGCCGGGGCATCGATGATCGACACCCCGGCCTGGTCGTCGCCCTGTGGTCTCGGACCGAGGTTCAGCCGGCCCGGCTACCGCCGGGTGCCGCGGGTCAGGAGTCGGCGACCGTCGGTTTGCCCTGCTTGGCGAGGATCTCGTTGAGGACCGTCAGATCGAACAGACCGTCGAGCTTCGGGTTCTTGATGAGGCCGAGCTCCTCCTGGTGCTTTGCCGAGGTGAACAGGGACGCCGCGATCGGGTCCGGAGTGAAGGTCAGCCCCTTCCAGGCCAAGGTGAGGATCTTGTCGGACAGCGGCTTGCCGCTCAGCTTGCCCAGCGCCGTGTTGGTGACCTTCGCGCCGGCGTCACGGTCGGCGTTGAGCGCGTTGATCGATTCCACATTCGCCGTGATGAGCCGGCGGACGATCTCCGGGTTCTTCTTCAGATAGTCCGTGCTCACCAGAAGCACCGTCGTGACGAACTGGCCCTTGGTCTCCGGCCACTCGTCGGCCTCGTCGACGAGCACCTTGCCCCCCGCTGCGACGAGCCGGGAGGCCGTCGGCTCGGGCACCCAGGCCCCGTCGATGGCCCTGTTGGCGAAGGCGTCCACCGTCACGGTGTTGTCCTGGGGCTTGATGGAGACATCACCCCCACCCTGGGTGTCGGTCTTCAGCCCGTTCTTCTTGAGGAAGTACCGCAGCGCCACGTCCTGGGTGTTGCCCAGGCTCGGGGTGGCGAGCGTGGTGCCCTTGAGCTGCGCGACGGAGGYGATCTCAGGCTTGACCACCAGCGACGCACCACCCGAGGTAGCGCCGGAGACGATCCGCACCGCCTCCCCGTGCGACTTGATGAAGCTGTTGACCGCCGGGTTGGGACCGATATAACCGGCATCGATGGCGCCGGACAGAATCGCCTCCRCCTCCTGCACGCCGGAGTTGAAGGTCGATGTCTTGAGCGTGACTCCAGAGCCGAGGTCCTTGGCGAAGATCCCCTTCTCGGCGCCGTAGAGAGCTGGCGCGTGGGTGAGGTTCGGGAAGTACCCGAGCCGTAGGGTGCCGGTGATCTGGYCGTTCGAGGCGACCGTCTGGGAGTCCCCGTCGTCACTCGAGCAGCCCACCACCKCCAGTACAAGCGCCCCCGCGGCGATGAGTGGCGTCGCTGCACGCCACAGTCTGCTCGGCCTCATAGATACCCCCTCACGCGGGCTGACACCCGCGCCATGCAAGTCGATCGAAGTCATCGGGATGGTAAGCATGCCAGATGGTGCCCATCCTGGCCAGGTGGCTTCATCACGATGACATCGATCTGCAATATCTTTGACCAGACAGGAGCAYATATCCGACAAAACAGACATTTTTTTCGCTGGAGCGCAGAGGCCCCGGACACCATAGGAGCGGGTCCGGGACGCTCTCAGACCGGGATCGACCTCAGAACAGGATCGACCTCAGAACAGGATCGACGCGAAGGTCCCGACCCGCTGAAAGCCCACCCGGTCGTAGACTCGGCGGGCGGCATGGTTGAAGTCGTTGACGTACAGGCTGACCCGCGGGGCGAAGGCGGCCCGCGCCAGCGCGACCACGCTCGCGGTTCCCGCGGCGCCGAGGCCGCGCCCACGCAGCGCCGGGTCGACCCAGACGCCCTGGATCTGGCAGACGTCGCCCGCGACGGCGCCGATCTCGGCCTTGAACAGCACCCGGCCGTCGGCGATGTGGGCGAAGGAACGCCGCTGACCGACAAACTCGGCGACGCGGGCGCGGTAAAGGGCGCCGCCGTCGGCGAGCACCGGGGACACCCCGATCTCCTCGGTAAACATGGCGATGCAGGCCGGCAGGATGACGTCCAGCTCGTCCGGGCGCACCGGACGCACCGCCGGATCGGGGGCGACCCGCGGCGGGCGGTCGATCACCAGCAGGGGCTGGTCGGCCCGTACCTCTCGGGCCCGCCCCCAGGTCGGCTCCAGATGCTTCCACATCGCCGTCACCGAGGAGGAGACGCCGACGATGGACGAGCAGCGCCGTCCCTGCCGGCGGGCCCGCTCGGCGAACAGTCTCGCCGAGGTGGGGCCCGCCGCCACGGGCCAGAGGTTGGCGCCGGAATAACACAGGGCGACCAGGCGGCCGTCCACGGTGTGCCCCCACATCTCGGCGCCGAGACGCCACGGGTCGAGCCCCGCCGCCTCGACCCGAGATGCGACGAACACATCGGCGACCGGGTTGCGGGCCAAGAGCTCGCGGACGGCCGGAAGATCCCTGTCGTCAAGCAGACGGGTCGGCGCGGACCGCAGAGGTAGGCCCATCCGGTCGAACCGGTTAACCCACGGAAACCGAGGGTTCGCCGGACGGGGTGCCGTCCGCCGCCATCTCCTCGGCCAGCCGCATGGCTTCCTCAATGAGGGTTTCCACGATCTGCGCCTCCGGAACGGTCTTCACGACCTCACCTCGGACGAAGATCTGACCCTTGCCGTTCCCGGATGCGACGCCGAGATCGGCCTCCCTGGCCTCGCCCGGCCCGTTCACGACGCAGCCCATGACGGCGACGCGCAACGGGACCTCCATGCCCTCGAGACCGGCGCTGACCTGATTGGCAAGGGTGTAGACATYGACCTGAGCCCGACCGCAGGAAGGGCAGGATACGATTTCGAGCTTACGCTGCCGAAGTCCCAGGGACTCCAGGATCGCGGTGCCGACCTTCACCTCCTCGACCGGCGGTGCCGACAGCGACACCCTGATCGTGTCACCGATTCCCTCGGCGAGCAGGGCCCCGAAGGCGACCGCGGACTTGACCGTGCCCTGGAAGGACGGTCCGGCCTCGGTGACACCGAGGTGCAGCGGGTAGTCGCAGGCCTGGGCGAGCAGCCGGTACGCCTGGATCATGACGACCGGGTCGTGGTGCTTCACCGAGATCTTGATGTCACGGAAGTCGTGCTCCTCGAACAGCGAGCATTCCCACAAGGCCGACTCCGTCAGCGCCTCCGGCGTGGCCTTGCCGTACTTCGCCAACAGCCGCTTGTCGAGTGAACCCGCGTTGACCCCGATCCGGATCGGAACGCCGGCGGCCTTCGCCGCGCGAGCAATCTCCCCGACCTTGTCGTCAAAAGCCTTGATGTTGCCGGGGTTGACCCGGACCGCGGCGCAGCCCGCGTCGATCGCGGCGAAGACGTACTTGGGCTGGAAGTGGATATCGGCAATCACCGGGATCGGGGACTTGCGGGCGATCGCGGCGAGGGCGTCGGCGTCGTCCTGGCTTGGCACCGCGACCCGGACGATCTGGCATCCCGACGCTGTCAGCTGTGCGATCTRCTGCAGCGTGGCGTTGACGTCCGACGTCAACGTGGTGCACATCGACTGAACGGAGACCGGAGCGTCACCCCCGACCAGGACGTTGCCCACGTGKATCTGCCGGCTGTGCCGCCGCGTGCCGAGCGGACGGGCCGGAGCGGTTGGCATGCCCAGAGTTACGGTCACGTTGTCCTCACTGGCGAATCGGAGACGAAGATCGACGTGCGACTGACTCGGCCTGTCGGCTGCAGGAGGCAGGGCAGAATGGCACACCGTCGCGCATGTTCATACGAAATTACTGATTCAGGCGAATGGGATTGACGATGTCGGCGGACAGGACAAGCAGACTGAACCCGAGCAATACGACGACCGTGGCGTACGTGGCTGGTAACAGTTTGGCGAAATCCACCTTCTGCACCGGACCGCGATAACCCCGGAGCCTGCGTAGACCGTGCCGGGCCTGCTCGAAGCCCAGCACGGCAATATGACCGCCGTCCAACGGGAGTAGGGGCAACAGGTTAAAAATTCCGACCGCGAGATTGATCGCGGCGACYAGAATGAGAAGGTTCCGCACCCGGTCCACGGCCGAACTGCCCTCGGCCGAGACCACGTCACCGCCGATACGCGCCGCTCCCACCACGCTGATGAAACCCTGGGGGTCGCGGTTGTCGCTGAAGATATTACCGATATCACCGATCCGGCGGGTCAGCGTTTCGTACATGCCGGTGAACCCGGACCCGATGACATCGAAGGTGCGGGGCACCGCTTCGATCGGGTTGTAGTGCACTGTCTCGGTTCCCGGTTTGACGCCCAAGGCGCCGACCCGGTCGTCGCCCGCCTGCCCGGTCTCCCGATCGCGCCGGACCTCCACCAGGTTCGGCGTGAGAGTGAGGGTGCGGCCGTCCCGTTCGACGACCATCACCGCAGGCCCCGCTCCGTGCGCACGCACCTGCCGGGTGAACTGCGTCCAGGTCGTGACCGGAACTCCGCCGAAGCTGACGATCCGGTCACCCGGCCGCAGACCGGCCGCCGCGGCCGGCCCCGGTCCGGAACAAGTCGCGGTCGTGGCGATGCAACTCGTCGCGCCGACCCTCGACTCGCTGATCGTGGTCGTGCCCAGGACAACGAGCACTCCGTAGACCAGCACGATGGCGATGACGAAATGCACGAAGGAACCGGCCGACATGACCACGAGCCGGGCCCGCGCCCGCGCATTGTGGAAGGCGCGGGGTTCATCGGCCGGATCGATCTCCTCGAGCGGAGTCATCCCCTCGATCTTGACGAAACCGCCGGCCGGAATGGCCTTGACACCGTACTCGGTCTCCCCCCGCCGCCGGGACCAGATGGTCGGCCCGAAACCGACGAAGAACTTGGAGGCCTTCATGCCGTAGTGCCGGGCCGTCACGAAATGCCCGGCCTCGTGCGCGACGACCGACACCAGCAGGGCCAGTGCGAACGCCGCAATGCCGAGAAGCTCCATCAGACCGCCCCCTCGGCGCCGGGGGGGCGGCTCATACCG
This sequence comes from Frankia sp. KB5, assembly GCF_002099325.1. Taxonomy (NCBI): domain Bacteria; kingdom Bacillati; phylum Actinomycetota; class Actinomycetes; order Frankiales; family Frankiaceae; genus Frankia; species Frankia sp. KB5. The sequence continues at coordinate 44,780 of NZ_MRUJ01000021.1, forward strand.
TGTCCCGTTCGGTCTCGCGCCGGATCAGCCGCCCTGCCGCCGCCCGCGCGGCTCGTTCGGTGGCGAACACCTCCTCCACCGTGGGATGATCGATCACTTCGTGCTCGGCGATGACCTCGGCCACCAGGTCGACGATACGGATGAAGGGCAGCCGCCCGGCGAGGAAGGCCGCCACCGCCTCCTCGTTCGCGGCGTTGAAGACCGCGGGGGCGGTGCCGCCGCGCCGCCCGGCTGTGCGCGCGAGCTCCACCGCCGGGAACGCCACCTCGTCCAGCGGTTCGAAGGTAAGCGCCTGCGCCCGCGACCAGTCCATCGGCGGCTGTGCCTGCGCCACCCGGTCCGGCCAGCCGAGCGCCAGCGCGATGGGCAGTCGCATGTCCGGTGGGGAGACCTGAGCGATCGTCGAGCCGTCGGTGAACTCGACCATCGAGTGCACCAACGACTGGGGGTGCACGACGACCTCGATGTCGTCGTAGGGAACCCCGAAGAACAGGTGCGCCTCGATCAGCTCAAGCCCCTTGTTCATCAGGGTCGCCGAGTTGATCGTCACCAGGGGTCCCATGTCCCAGGTGGGATGGGCCAACGCCTGCTCCGGGGTAACGGCGGCAAGCTCGTCGCGGCGGCGCCCGCGGAAGGGACCTCCGCTGGCGGTCAACACCAGTTTGCGTACCTCGTCCCGCCGCCCGCCACGCAGGCACTGCGCCAGTGCGGAGTGCTCGGAATCCACCGGCACCAGGCGGTCGGGGTCGCCACCGAGCGCGTCGAGCACCAACGGCCCCCCGGCGACCAACGATTCCTTGTTCGCCAACGCCACAGTCCGGCCGGCGGCCAGCGCCGCGAGCGTCGGGGCCAACCCGACCGAGCCGGTGATGCCGTTGAGGACGATGTCGCATGGCCACGCCGCGATCTCGCTCGCGGCGTCGGGACCGGCGAGAATCTTTGGCACGGGGAACTCACCCCGACGGTAGCCACGCCGCGACGCCTCGGCGAAGAAGRCCAGCTGGAGGTCCTGAGCGGCCGAGGCCGCCGCCACTCCCACGGCCTGGACGCCGAGGTCCAGTGCCTGAGCGGCGAGCAGGTCCACCCGGGACCCGCCGCCCATCAACGCCACCACCCGGAACCGCTGCGGGTTGCGGCGTACGACATCTATTGCCTGGGTTCCGATCGAACCGGTGGACCCGAGCAGGACAACCTCACGCAGGATCGAAGCCTCCACCACGTCACCTATTCTCTCAGGCCCACCGACCGCTCGACGCCGCCCTGTTCGGTTCATGACAGGTGCCACCCGAAGATGCGCAATGGGTCCAGTGACAACTACGTTTCGTCAGGTCTGGTGGGCAGGACTTTGCGGTCGCCGCCCACCCCGATCGGCCACCCCGATCGGGGTGGCACGTCGGCCCGGTCGGTCACGTCGACGACGGCTCCGACGTCTACTCATCCCCGGCCGGGTGAGGAAGAAGGTGTGGCGCCGGCTGCCGGCTGCCCGGACGGTTCGGCACGGGGGGCGGCATCCGGGGCGGCGGGCGACGCGGGCGTGGTGGCAGGTCCGGAGGATGCGGCGGGTCCGGAGGATTCAGCCGACGGTGCCGCGGGAGTCGGACTGGTGGCGACGCCCGGGCCGGCGGGACCGGCGGAGACGGCGGGAGCGGGCAGGCCACTTGTCGCGGGCGTAGGCGTGTAACCGAAATAGGTCAACGCCACAATGGTGGCACTCAGGCTGACGGAGGTCGGACCCAGCGCCGGGCGTGCCTGCGCCCCCGGCCAGGTGTGCCCCGCGCCCTGCATGGCTAACAGTCCGACATCGTGGCCGGCTGGGCAGCCGCTCCACACGGTGCGCTGCCAGGCGGCCGTGTCCCGGGAGGTCTGGCGGGCTCCGCCGCAGCCCAGAGCGGAGGCGTACCGGGCGAGCCGGTCTTCCACGGGCTGCGCGACGACCCCGGTGAAGGGGGCCGGTCGCGGAGCACCTCCGCCGGCATACGGTGCGATCTGGTCCGAGGTCCCATGGATCTCCAGGACGTTGGTGGCGGGCTTGGCGCAGGAGCCGGGCAGCACGCTCGACCCGACGGTCACCGCCGCCGCAAGACGGCCCGGCAGCGCGCAGGCCAGCGTGAGCACCATGTTCGCGCCGTCACCGTAGCCCACGGCGAAGACGCGTCCCGCGTCCAGGCACATCTGACCGACAAGGTCGTTGAGCAGCGCGCCGACGAAGAGTACGTCGTCGGGTCCCACCGCCTTCGATCTGGTGAAGTTCCACCGCATCTGCGTCCCGATCGGGGCGGCGACCACGAAGCCCGCCTTCGTCCCCTGATCGGCGAGCCGCGTGTAYGCTTCCAGATCTTCCGGCGTCTGATTCAGATCATGGAAATTTAAGATCAGTGGTAGTGGCCTGGCCCGTGGACCCGCGGTCGGTACGGCGAGGACGTAGCCGCGCTCGRTTCCTCCCACCCGCAGCGTGCGGGTACCGATCCCGGACGGCAGGGTCTTCCCGGTGACGCAGCCGCTCTCGGGGGGTGGTGGGACCGTGGGCAACGGTATGGCCGACGCCACGGCGGCACCGGCGGCACGACCGCCGGATGCTCCGAGAGCGGCCTGGGTCGCCGAGGTCTTCGCCGGCCCCGGCTCCTGGGACATCGCGTACCACAGGAGCAGCAGCAACACTCCGGCGGCGGCCGTGATCGGCAGCCATACGGTGTTCGTCGCCCGGATACCCGGCCGGGAGGCCCCCCGGCGTCGACTCGTCGGACTACCGAAGGACACGGTCACCGTCAGGCGTCGTGCTCCCCACGGCACCGAACTCGACGAGACGGTCGGATCCGACCTGCTCCGGCCGGTCCCTCCGCTCCGGCTTCCCGGCCGGCTCGGCCGCGAGCTGTCCGCAGGCTGCCGCGATCTCCCGGCCCCGGGTGTCGCGCACCGTCGTCACGATGCCGCGGTCACGGAGCCGGCGGACGAACGCGCGCTGGCCGGCCGGGGCGCTGGCGCGCCACGAGGATCCACCGGTCGGATTCAACGGAATGAGGTTCACATGCGCGAGCCGGCCGACGAGCAGGTCCGCGAGGGCGTCGGCGCGTCCCACGTCATCGTTGACCCCGTCGATCAGCGCGTACTCGACGCTTACCCGTCTGCCGGTCATCTCGGCGTACTCCCAGGCGGCCGCGAGCACCTCGACCACCGGCCAACGGGTGTTGATGGGGACGAGTTCGTTCCGTAGAACGTCGTCCGGGGCGTGCAGGGACACCGCCAGAGTCACCGGCAGGCCCTCTCCGGCCAGACGACGAATCGCCGGAACGAGGCCGACGGTGCTGACCGTCAGGCCGCGAGCCGACAGGCCCAGGCCGTCGGGGGGGTGAGCGGTGAGGCGGCGTAGCGCGGCGATCACCGCGGCATAGTTCGCCAGCGGCTCGCCCATCCCCATGAAGACCACGTTCGACAACCTGGTCTCGCCGCCCGYGAGCTCACGGCGCCGGAGAACCYGGGCGGCGTGCACGACCTGTTCGACGATCTCCGCGGTCGACAGGTTGCGGGTCAGCCCCCCCTGACCGGTGGCACAGAACGGGCAGCCCATGCCGCAGCCCGCCTGGCTCGACACACAGACCGTCGCGCGATCCGGATATCTCATGATCACAGACTCGAGAGAAGCGCCGTCCACGGTCCGCCATGCCGTCTTGCGGGTCAGACCGTCGTCGCAGCTCAGCGTCCGCACCGGGACGAGCAGCCTCGGCAGCAGGGCGTCGAGGAGCGGCTGGCGGTCCCGCTCCGGCAGGTCGGTCATCGCCTCGGGCTCATCGGCGGCGATCAACCGCGCATAGTAGTGCCGGGCCACCTGATCGGCGCGGAAGGCCGGCTGCCCCAGCGACACCGCGACGTCACGCCGTTCCTGCCGGGTCAGGTCGGCGAGGTGACGCGGCGCTCGGCCCGCTCGCCGGGTGAGTGTCAGCCGCACGGGCCGGCCCGCCTCGGCGGTCGGGGGCTGGTCCGGACGTCCGGATTCGGCGGTCGTGGCAGTCATCGCGGATCCAGTCTGCCAGGTGACCGCGACCGAGACGAATGCACTGATCTGTCCGAAGGGGCCTACGAGAGGCGAGACCGGTCGACTGGACCCGGTTTCGATCAGTTCAGGAAGGAAGTGATCAGAAGCCAGGCGACCGGGGCGGTGCACAACAACGAGTCCAGACGGTCCATCAGGCCACCATGGCCGGGCAGCAGGCTGCTCATGTCCTTGATGCCGATGTCGCGCTTGAGCAGAGACTCACCCAGGTCGCCGATCGTCGCGGTACACGCGACCGCCAGCCCGAGCAGAACGCCCTGCCAGGCCTCGGCCTCCAGCGGCCAGGCCAGCACGATCCCGGCGACGATCACACAGGTCACCGCCGAACCGGCGAATCCCTCCCACGACTTCCCCGGGGAGACGGTGGGGGCCATCTTGTGCCGACCGCCGGAGAGGACACCGGCCGTGTAACCACCGACGTCGCTGGCCACCACCGTTCCCAGAAAGGCGACGACTCGCCAGCGACCATCGGAGGGTTCGGTGAGCAGCGCGGCGAAGCCTGCCGGAAAGCCGATGTAGCCGGCCACGAACGCGGCGCCGGCGACGTCGCGGAGCAGACCCGTGGACGGCCCGAAAGCACGGACCAGCGCCGCCACGCCGATGGTGCCGGCGAGAGTCAGCAGCAGGCCGGTGGTCCCGTCGGCGTACGCGACGACCGGCATGGCCGCCGCCCCGGCAACCAGGGGAAGYAGGGGAACCCGTACCTGCGTCAGTCGGATCGCGCRGACCACCTCGTGGGTGCCCAGGGCCATCGCGGCACTGATCACCCCGACAAAGATCACCCGCAGGGTGAACAGCGGAACGAGGATGACGGCACCGAGAAGGATGCCGACACCGATGGCGGCCGGCAGATTGCGGCCGGCACGTGAGGGCCGGGACGCCGTCCCGGCGGGCCGGCCGTGATTACCGGACCCAGGCGAGGATCCCGGCGGCGAGGATCCCGGCGGCGCGGATGACCCGGACGGCCCGGACTCAGCCACCGCGCGGCCGTCGACAGTCGTCATGGCTGCCCGGCCGTGGGCAGCGACCGCCRCATCGCGTATGCGTCATGCGCGGATCCGGGGACCGTCCAGGCGATTCCGAGACCATGGGAACCGAACATCGGAGCGAGCGGCCGGTATCGAGAACGGACGCGGGAGTGATCAAACCGAGAGAAGATCCGATTCCTTGAGCCGAAGAAGTTCATCCACCTGTCCGACGTATCGGTGGGTTGCCTCGTCGAGATCCTTCTCACCCCGCCGGCCCTCGTCCTCGCCGGCATCGCCGTCCCGCACGATCCGATCGATCGTGTCCTTGGCGTGACGTCGGACGTTGCGGATACTCACCCGGGCTTCCTCGGCCTTGGTCCGAGCCACCTTGACAAGATCGCGACGCCGTTGCTCGGACAGCTCCGGAAAAACACACCGGATGATGGTGCCGTCATTGCTCGGGTTGACCCCGAGATCGGAATCACGCACGGCCTTCTCGATCGCCCCCAGGGACGACTTGTCGTAAGGCGTGATGATCACCATACGTGGCTCCGGGATGTGGAACGACGCGAGCTGCTGCACCGGTGTCGGAGCGCCGTAGTAGTCCACCAGGATCTTGGAGAAGACCGCGGGAGTGATACGCCCCGTGCGGATGTTCGCGAAGTCCTCCCTGGCGACCGAGACCGCCTTCTCCATCTTCTCCTCGGCCTCGAGAAGCGTGTCGTCGATCACCGCATTTCCTTCCGTCTGTTCCTGGTCCGCCGGCGTCCACCGGGCGCCGGTCCTGTCATCWCCGCGGTTCGGCCGAGCGCAGCCGAGTTCGTCGTCCCAGGGGCGAAGCCGTCCCGCCCGGTCCCGGATTCGCCTGACCGATGATCGCACAGCCGCCGCCTGCAGTGTGCCCTACCACGACGTCCCCGCCGACCTGGGCCGACACCGCACCCACCGAGAAGCCTCGGAGCCGACGGCCGCCGGCCACCCGACAGGGAGCCGGCGGTCCGACGACGCTCAGGCCTGGCGGATGTTGAACCGGGAGAACCGACCGACCTCGATCTTCTCACCCAGCGACGCGCCGGCCTGGTCGAGCAGAGCTCGGATGGTCACCTTGCCGTCCTTCACCCATGGCTGGTCAAGCAGCACGCTGCTCTTCACATACCCGTTGACGCGCCCTTCAACGATCTTCGCGATCGCCTGCTCGGGCTTGCCCTCCTCGCGGGCCGCGGCCTCGTAGATCTTTCGCTCCGCCTCGAGGACCTCGTTCGGGATCTGCTCGGCGGTGACGTACAGCGGGTCCGCCGCGGCGATGTGCTGCGCGAGATCGCGGGCGAGTTGCTTGAAGTCCTCGGTCTTGGCCACGAAGTCCGTCTCGCAGCGAAGCTCGACGAGCACGCCGAGGGTGGGCGGGAGCTGCGGGTCGGTCCGATGCAGATAGGACTCGACCAGGCCGTTGGCGGCGCTGCGTGCCGCACGCTTGGCGACCTGCGCCTTGCCCTTCTCCCGCAGCCAGGACTTCGCCTTCTCGAAGTCCCCGGCGTTGTCGACCAACGCCTTCTTGACGTCGCTCATCCCAGCGCCGGTGAGCTCCCGGAGCTTCCGGATGTCAGCGACTGAAATCTCTGCCATGGTGCTCTTCTCGTCGGTGTGGGTCTGGATGCTGTCGTAGTTCTATCGGCCCCGGTCCCGCGGTGCCCGCCGGGCGCCGCGGGAGCGCCCGCCCGAGCGGCCCTGGCTGCGCGCCCGATCCGGTGCACGGGTCCGACCACCGGAACCAGGCCTGACATTCGGGAGCGGTGGTCCCCGACCCGACTCGGGGAACCACCGTCATCCTCACACAATGTCACCGTTGGTCGATCGCCACCACCGCAGGCGAATGAGACGCGGTAGCGGGTCAGACCGCGGTGCCGACCGCGGCGTCCGGCCGTGTCCCGTCCGCGGGCTCCGCCGTCGCCGGCTCCACCGCACCCGGGGCCTCGGCAGGTGCCTCACCACGCAGCAGGGCCTGCTCCCACTCGGCGAGCGGCTCCTCACCCGCGGACTGCTCGGGCTTGGCATCGGCAGAGCTCGAGGCGCCCGCACGGGCCATCAGACCGTCCGCGACCGCATCGGCGACCACCCGGGTGAGCAGGGCAGCGCTGCGGATCGCGTCGTCGTTGCCGGGGATCGGGTAGTCGACCTCGTCCGGGTCGCAGTTCGTGTCGAGAATCGCCACGACGGGAATGCCGAGCTTGCGGGCCTCACCGACGGCGATGTGCTCCTTCTTGGTGTCGACGACCCACACCGCGCTCGGCACCCGGCTCATGTCGCGGATACCGCCGAGGGTGCGCTCCAGCTTGACCTTCTCCCGGGTCAGCACGAGCTGCTCCTTCTTCGTGCGCACCTCGGTACCACCGGTCACCTCGATCTCCTCGAGCTCCTTGAGCCGCTGAAGACGCTTGTAGACCGTGGAGAAGTTGGTCAACATGCCACCGAGCCACCGCTCCTTGACGTACGGCATTCCGACCCGGGCCGCGTGTTCCTCGATTGCCTCCTGGGCCTGCTTCTTCGTCCCGATGAACAGGACCGTCCCACCGTGCGCCACGGTCTCCTTGACGAAGTCGTAGGCGCGGTCGATGTAGGACAGTGTCTGCTGCAGGTCGATGATGTAAATGCCGTTACGTTCGGTGAAGATGTACCGCTTCATCTTCGGATTCCAGCGCTTGGTCTGGTGCCCGAAGTGCACACCGCTCTCCAGCAGCTGCTTCATGGTGACGACGGCCATCGGACGTCGCTCCTTCCCGCCCGGCCTGGGCCGGGACGCCTCGGTTGTGACGGCGCCATCTGACGACGGCAGCCCCTGACGCCCGATTGGTCGTGGCCGCCRCTGTGCGGYGGACCGAGGAGACCCTTCCGATGATCAGATCCGGATCATCGACAGTGGGCGTGCGAACTGGGCCCGGTGGACGGGCCCTGCGATCGATGATACCCGCCGGGCACGAGGATCCATCGGACTACCACATCGGATCGGATCAACGGACCGGCCGGCGATGTCCACAGAGCGCGGGCATCGACAGCACGCGGCGGGAGTTATCCACAGATCACACRGCCGGTCTACCCAACGGCGTCAAAACGCCGCACCGTGGACGAGGCCGGTCCGCTCCCCCTTCGGACCGGCACAGCGGCGGCCGGACGAGCGGACCTGGACCGGATCCGGCCGCCGCGCCTCCCCCGGACCCGGAGGTGTCACCGTCATGCCCCCTTTGCCACGCTTCGACCCGCTCTGGCTCGTCATCCCGGCGGTCGCCATCCTGATCGCCCTGGGACGGCCCGTCACGATGCCGATCAAGCCACACGCCGACGGGCCACGCCTCGTCCTGGCGGCACGTGATCCGCAACGGAGCACCACCGCCTTGCCCGAGTCCTTGTCCGAGCCTGGGCGGTCTGCCCCGTCCGGTGCGACCGACTCCGCCGGTGGGCTCGGCCCCGGTGACGGATTCCGTACCGAGCCCCGCCACGACGTCATCGAGCAGGCTCTGGGGGTCAGCCAGGTTCGGGCTGTGGTGAGGACCGCGGGCCCACCTCCTCTCAGGCTCACCCCCGGCACGTCGGCGGAACCCTCGACGACACCTGCTCCGTCCACGGCGCGGTCAACGCCGGCGGCACATCCGGCCCCCTCGCCCCCGGCCCCCGCGCCGAAGGCGACCTCGTCACCTCGACGACCGGCGACTCCCGCCGTCCGGCCTCCCTCCGCCCCACGATCCCTCCGGCCGGCGGCCCGCCGGGCCGGGGAACGAACGCGGCCGGCCGTGACCCCGCCGGCCGCTGGCCCGCTGGGCGGCGGAGAAGGGGACGAGCACCCGGACCCGCCACCCGGCGACGTCGGACCGGAGAACTCCGCGGCACCGCCGGCCCACGGCGGCGGGGTCCGGGCTCTGCGATGGCCGTTGTCGGGGGCCGTCACRGTGAGCCGCGGTTTCAAACGCCCGCCTTCGCCCTACGGACCCGGTCATCGCGGAGTCGACCTCAAGGCCTCTCCGGCCGCCCCGGTTCTCGCCGCGGCCGACGGGGTGGTGAGTTTCGCCGGGTCCGTGGCGAACCGCGGCATCGTCACCGTCACGCATGGCGACCTCCGCACGACCTACGAACCACTGACGCCGGCGATCAGCCCCGGAACCGCGGTCCGAGCCGGAGACCTGCTCGGCTGGATGAGCGATGGCCATCCAGGCTGTCCGGTGGCCGCATGCCTGCACTGGGGGCTTCTGCGCGGGATAGACTACCTCGATCCCCTGCTGTTCTTCCGCAGAACTCCGCCCCGCCTCCTGCCCCTCCTCCCAGCAGATCGCTCCCCTGGGTCCCCCGGCCTTGTCTCAGGCTCGGGGGTGAGCCTGCTCGAAGGCCGCGCGCAACCGTTCCGGTGTCACATGGGTGTAGATCTGCGTGGTCGCGAGACTCGCATGGCCGAGAAATTCCTGGAYGGAGCGCAGATCGGCCCCGCCTTCCAGCATGTGCGTCGCCGCCGAATGCCGCAGACCATGCGGAGTCAGGCCGGCCGGAGCGACACCGGCCGCCACCCTCGTCGTCAGAATCCGCCGTACCGTGCGCGGATCGAGGCGACCTCCGCGCAGGCCGAGGAGCAGCGCACGCCCGCTACGAGCGGTCATCAGCCGCGGCCGTCCCGTTGATCTCCAGGACCGTAGGGCGGCCACCGCCGGCACACCGAACGGCACGCTGCGTTCCTTGCCGCCCTTACCGAGGACCCGCAGCAACCTTCGGTCGTCATCAATGTGCCCCAGGTCAAGACCGCACAGCTCGGACACCCGGATTCCGCTGCCATACAGAAGCTCGAGAACGAGTGCGTCCCGCAGCTCCACCGCCCGCCGTACGACCCGCTCGGAGTCTGCCGTCGAGTCCGGCAGCCCGGACGGCTGCGACGTGCCCGGGGGCGACACATCAGGCGAAGGGTTCTCAAGGAGCTGACGCGCGGCCGCGGCGGTGAGCACCTCAGGCACCCTTCTGACCGTACGGTTACCCACGAGCCGTGCGGCGACGTCGGTGTCGAGGAAGCCATGGCGCGCCGCATAGGAAGAGAAGACCCGGGCCATCGAGGCGCGCCGGGCCAGGCTTGCCGGCGCCGCCCCGGCGGCGCGCATCGAAGCGAGCCAGCTCCGCAAAAGCGCCAGATCGAGGTCGGCGAGGACCGAACAGCCCATCCGCTCCGCATGAGCGCGCAGGTTAGCGAGGTCGGCGGCGTAGGCACGCACGGTCTCAGGAGATCGGGCCAGCTCCGCGATGAGGTGGCGGAGAAAACCCGCGACCGCCGTGTCCCAGTCGGACTCGGGTGTCTCGACGATCTCGACTGGCCGGGCGTCTGATCCACACGTCGCTCGGGAGCGCTGCCGCGGCAGAARCCGACCGTCGGCGGGCTCCTCGGCGCTCTCGCCTCGCAGGACCATGAGACGACCGTGGCAACATCGATGGTTCTCGTCAAGACGCCGCGGCGTCCGTGACACTGCACCCGGGGACATTGCATCCGGGCTGACTCAGGTCTCCCCGTCGGGGTTTTCGCCGTCGGGGTTTTCCCCGTCGAGTCCCGGATCCGCGGTACTGCGCGTCGGGGAACGATCCGCCCCGCCGTGGGCGGCACCCGGTTGGGTACCGGACCTCCTGCCGGACGTTGCGGGATGGGACGGGTTCGACGGCGCTCGGCCCAGATCCGTGAGGCGGTAACCGCCCGCCACGTTCTCGACCAGCCCCTCCACCGCGAGTGGGCCCAGCATCGCCAGCACCGCCTCGGGGCGCAGGCCGGTGCGGCGCGCCAGCACGGACACCCCGACGGCAGCGCGGGCCGGCATCGCGTCGAGAAGCTCGCGCACCGCCTCGGACAATCCGTCCCGCGGGCCATTCCCGCTCGCCGGCCGCTGTACGAGCGATCCGATACTCGCGATTTCCTCCCTGATGTCCTCGGCCCCGGTGACCAGAACCGTCTGTTCACGGAAGTCCCGGAGCAGCCGGTGACAGCCTGCGCTCATGGCGCTGGTCACCGGTCCCGGAACGACCATGACGGGACGACCGAGCCGACGGGTGTGGGCGACCGTGTTCAGCGCGCCGCTACGGTGGCCCGCCTCGACCAGGACCGTCCCCCGGGACAGAGCCGCGATGATGCGATTACGGGTGAGGAATCGGCGTCGGTACGGCGGCGTGCCCGGCGACACCTCGCTGACTACCGCCCCGGTACGGGCGATCTCCTCCAGCAGTTCCACATGGGCGGTCGGGTAGGGAACGTCAACACCCCCGGCGAGCACCGCCACCGTCGGTCCGGCTGCGGCCAACGCCCCCCGATGTGCCGCTGCGTCAATGCCGAACGCGGCTCCCGACACCACGGCCCATCCCTGTTCCGCCATCGCAAACGCGATCTCTCCGGCGAGATGCAGCCCGTAGCTGGTCGCGGTCCGGCAGCCCACGACTGTGACCGCCCGGGGTGGGAGCTCGCTCAGGTTGAGCGGACCGCGAACCCACAGAGCCAGTGGAGTGCCGATCATCGAACCATCCCCCGCGTCCCGAAGGCGGTCCAGGGCATCCAGTTCGAGGGGCCACTCGGCGTCCTGGGGACAGACCAGCCGGGCGCCGGCGCGCCATGCCGCGTCCAGGTCCCGAACCGGATCGACACTCGGATGCGCCGCCCGGAGCGCATTCCACACCTCGAACGCACCCCGACGCCTGACCTCGACGGCCACGCGACGATGTTCCGGGCCGAAGACGCGAGCCAGGGCGACACGGGCCAACCGCTCGGGATCCGACCAGTCGCTGTCACCCGGTGCCACCCTCCCGGGCGCGGAAGCGGGATCCGCCCCCCGGGCATCCGGCGGAGTCGTCGAGCTCATGTCCCACTCCCTGAAGACGGCACCGGATGYGGCTTCTTCTGCGGCTTCTTCCTGCTGGGCGACACGGTTCACGTCACGGTCAGGAGCGTCCCCATGGGGGTCTCCCACGCTCATGCCGACCACCCGGGCAATCTCAGATCCAGCGCGGCACCGAACTGCTCGGGACCGGGCGTGCCCCGGCCGGCGAGATCGGCGAAGGTCCACGCCAACCTCAGGACACGGTCGAGACCGCGCGCGGTGAGCAGGCCTCTTTCGAATGCCCGCTCGGCCACGGCCGTCGCCCTCGCCGGCAGCGGCCACAGGCGGCGCATCGCCGGCCCCGGCACCTCCGCGTTGAGCCGCCACGGCGTTCCGGCCAGTCGGACCCGGGTCGCATCCTGGGCCGCGGCGACCCGCGCCGCGACAACCGCGGACGAATCACCCTGGCCACGGTCCGCCCGTAGCTCCGCCCGGCTGGGAGCGCTCAACGCCACCTGGATGTCGATCCGATCCAGGAGCGGCCCGGACAGACGGGCCAGATAGCGCCGACGGACCAGGCTCGGACATTCGCAGCCCACCGCGCGCGGGCCACGGGCCTTCGAACACGGGCAGGGATTCGCCGCCAGAACCAGCTGAAAGCGGGCGGGAAACCGGGTCGTCGCGCGAGCGCGGGCGATCTCGATCTCTCCGCTCTCCAACGGTTGACGTAGCGCATCGAGACTTTGACGGGTAAACTCCGGAGCCTCGTCCAAAAATAGGATGCCCCGGTGCGCCTGACTGGCCAGCCCGGGCCGGATCACCGTCGAGCCTGCCCCGACGAGTGCCGCCGGGGTCGCGCTGTGGTGCGGGCTGCGATACGGCGGTCGGGTGACGAGCGGGCAGTCCGCGGGCAGCAGGCCGGCGACCGAATGGACCGCGGTCACCTCGAGAGCGGCCTCGGTACCGAGGTTCGGCAGCAACCCGGGCAGTCTGTCGGCCAGCATGGTCTTGCCACTGCCGGGCGGCCCCTGCATGAACAGGTGGTGGCCACCGGCCGCCGCGACCTCGACGGCCAGCCGGCCCCTGCTCTGCCCCGCCACGTCCGCCAGATCCCCGGCCTGACCGTCGGTGGAGGCAGCTTCGGTCGTGGGGGCCGCCACGGGCTCGGCGGCGATCTCTCCCCGCAGGAGCGCCAGCACACTGATGAGATCGACAGCGGGCTCCACCACCGCGCCCGGTACCAGCGCCGCCTCGGCGGCGTTGCCCGCCGGCACCACGACCCGTTCGACACCGGCAGCCACCGCCCGAAGTACCGCCGGGAGCACCCCGCGGACACCGCGCACCCGGCCATCCAGCGCCAACTCGCCGATGAGTACCCGACGGAGCAGGGCGGCGCGCGGCACCACGCCGGCCGCGGTGAGGATCGCCACCGCCATGGCCAGGTCGAAACCACTGCCCGATTTCGGGAGGGTGGCGGGGAACAACCCGAGCGTGATGCGCCGATCAGGCCACCGTTGGCCCGAGTTCACGATCGCGGCGCGAATCCGATCCCGCGACTCATGCAACGCGGCATCGGGCAGACCGATGAGAGTCAGCCGCGGAAGACCATCGGCGAGATCCGCCTCCACCTCGACGATGTGACCTTCGACCCCGACGACCGCCACCGCCCGGGCCCGCGCGAGAGCCATCAGAACGCTCCCCGGATGTGCTCGACACGAACCGGACCCGTCGAAGGACGGGACACCAGGAGGACGTCGAAACGCACCAATGACGAGGCGTGGGGGTGCTCGGCGAGCCACCGGGCGGCCAGGCGTCTGATCCGAGCCGCCTTGCGACCTACGACGGCCTCGGCGGCCGATCCGTAACGCGTCCCGGATCGGGTCTTGACCTCGCAGAACACCAGGCTCTCACCGTCCTGCACAACAAGGTCGAGCTCGCCCTCGCGGCAGCGCCAGTTACGGTCGAGGATCTCGGCGCCGACCGCCGCCAGATGGCGGGCGGCGACATCTTCGCCGAACCTGCCCAGTGCGTCCTTTGCCCGCATCGCCGCTCCCGTTCGCCGGGGGACGGGTGCCCGCCGGTCGTGACCAGCGTGGAYGTGGGCGGGCCGGAGAGCCATCCACATGATCGACATGTGGATGACGAGGGTTTCTCCACAGGAGCGAGCTGGGCGGACATCTCAGCGGGTCATCACGGACTTCGGTGACGGGTCGAATCGCACCGTCGATCCAGGCGACAGCCGACCGGAATGAGGTGCCGATCCGCCGAACATACCRCCGAGACGATCAAGATGCCGAGGCGATCAGGCAGCCGGGCCGGGAAAGCGTGACGCCGAGAGTCGGCGTCAGAGCTCGGCCTTGGTCAACTCCTCGACGTTGATATCTTTAAAGGTGACTACTCGGACATTCTTAACAAAACGCGCAGGCCGGAACATGTCCCACACCCAGGCGTCCCGCAAGATCAACTCGAAGAAGACCTCGCCGTCCGTGCTGTTCCTGACCTCGATCTGGTAGTCGTTCGCGAGGTAGAAGCGGCGCTCGGTTTCGATCACATACGAGAACAGCCCCACCACGTCGCGGTACTCGCGATAGAGCTGCAGCTCCATCTCGGTCTCATACTTCTCGAGGTCTTCCGCGCTCATACAGTCTCCGTGACGCCATGCCGGCTGGTCACAAGCACCCTGTCCTCCAGCCGCAACGATCGTGCTTCCCTCGTCGTCGCCGCATGCGCAGCCACGTTGACGTACGACATCCGATG
>NZ_MRUJ01000199.1:0-12188 GCF_002099325.1 Frankia sp. KB5
CGGCGATGGCGACCTCGGCCTCCACCGGTGCCGCGCGCGACGTCGGTCTGCTCGGCGGCTGATGAGGCGGCGTCCGGGCGGGCCTGGTTCGGACCGGGCCTGGTTCGGACCGGGACGGGTTCAGACCGGGACGGCGGCGGGGGCGGACGACGGCGTCGCGAGCGTCACGGCAAAATCCCCATCGGGATCCGTCCACTGCCGCGCCACCGCCCAGCCCGCCAGCGCAAGCTCCGAGGCGATGCCGTCCAGGGTGAACTTAGCGCTGATCTCGGTGAGGATCTCCTCCCCCGGTTGGAAGTCGACCGTAACGGCGAGGGTCGCGATCGAGACGCGCTGCTCCCGAACGGAACGTAGCCGCATCTCGATCCAGGAGTTCTCGGCGTTCCAGACCGCCACATGCGCGAATCCGCGGATGTCGAAGTCGCCCCCGAGTTCCCGGTTGATCACCGTCAGCACATTGCGGTTGAAAGCGGCGGTGACCCCGGCACCGTCGTCGTACGCGGCGACGAGGCGGTCGACGTCCTTGACGAGGTCCGTTCCCAGTAGTAGGGCGTCGGAGCTCTCGGCCTGCTCGCGCAGCGTACGGAGGAGGTTCTGCCGCTGCGCAGGGCGCAGATTGCCGACCGTGCCGCCGAGGAAGGCGAGCAACCGATGGCCACCTCGGGGCAACTGGTGCAGATGCCGTTCGAAGTCCCCGACCACGGCCGCCACGGAGAGCCCCGGGTAGGTGGTGAGGATTCCGCGACCTGCCCGCACCAGGGCCGCCTCGTCGACATCGAAGGGGATGAAACGGCGGAGGTTGCCGGCCGCCCGCAGCGCGTCGAGCAGCAGCCTGGTCTTGTCGGAGGTTCCCGATCCCAGCTCGACGAGGGTGTCGGCCGGACAGGCAGCCGCGATCTCGTCGGCGTAACTGACCAGGATGGCCCGTTCCCGCCGGGTCGGGTAGTACTCCGCCAACCGGGTGATCTTGTCGAACAGCATGCCGCCGGTGGTGTCGTAGAACCACTTCGGCGGCAGCTCGCGGGGGCTCGCGGTGAGGCCGGCGAGCACGTCGCGGGCCAGCGTGACGGCGCGATCCGACTCGTGCAGGTGGCGGTCGACGGAGAGGCCCGGGAACGGGATCTCCGCCGTGCCGTTCGCGCCCGTCCCCTCAGGGACGGCATCATCCGCTCGGGTGGTTGTCGGAGTCCTTGGTGTCATGGATGTACCCTCCATCAACGTGGTGCAACCCACGGTAACTGATCTAGGAGATCATGTTACGAAGAGTGACTTGATGTGTGTCGGCTACCAGGAGGTGATGGTCCGGAACGTCCACCCAGCCCGGTTCGTCATCGTCTGGTTCGCTTGCGACCAGGACTCCATCCTTCTCCCTCCGGTATGACAGGCTGTCCCGCCAGGCGGTCGCCACGATCTGGGTTCCATCCACCACCAGCAGGTTCAGCCGGGCCCGCTCGCCCGAACCCGCCGCGTCCAGCGACAGCACGACCTCGGCGACCGCCTCGGCGAGTGGACGCTTCCCGGCGTGCTCCCACACCAGCGCGGCGAGCAGCGCGGAGTCGCACGTCGAGTCCGGGACCGGAGCGTCGGGCCGGTCGCGCAGCATCCGCCGGACGGCCACCGGGTCGACCCGGCCGTTGTGGCTGAGCAGCCGGTGGCCGTCGGTGAAGGGAGCCGTCGCKCTTTCTTCGATCGGCATGCCGACGGTGGCGCTACGCACGGCCGCCAGCACGCAGCCGGAGGCGACCGCGCCGGCGATCGAGGCGTACGAGGCGTCCGTCCACATCGGCACGGCCCGGCGGAACCGGGCCGGCGCCGCCCGCAGCGCCGGGGCGTACCAGCCGACTCCGAACCCGTCGGCGTTCACCGTGCCGTGGCGCATCCGCCTCGGCGACCACGACTGGCGCAGCAGGCTGTACGGACGCTCCAAGGTCAGCCCCGCCAGGGTCCGTGGCGTTCCGATCCAGGCGAGGTGCCGGCACACCGAGGTCTCCTTCGCACGCGTGCTCGTTCGTCACCCGGCGTCGCGGGCCAGCCGGAATCCGGCGAAGATCTGCCGGCGGATCGGGTAGTCCCAGTTCCGGAACGTGGCGCGGACGGCGACGGCGTCCGTCGCCCAGCTGCCTCCGCGCAGGACGCGGAAGGACGACTCCCGCCCGGCCTTCGGAAAGAAGACCTCGCTGTACTCCCGGTAGGGGTAAGACACGAAGCCCGGGTACGGCGTGAACCCGCTCGCCGTCCATTCCCAGACGTCCCCGATCATCTGTTCGGCTCCGCAGGGACTCGCGCCCGCGGGATAGGCCCCCAGCGGGGCCGGGCCGCTCGTCCAGTTGCCCAGATTGGCACGCTCCGGAGTCGGATCGGTGTCCCCCCACGGATACCGCCGTGAACGTCCGGTGACCGGGTCGTAGGCGGCGGCCTTCTCCCACTCGGCCTCGGTCGGTAGCCGCCTGCCGGCCCAGCGGGCATGCGCCTCGGCCTCGTACCAGCACACGTGCTGGACCGGCTCGTCGAGGGGAACCGGCTCGACCCGGCCGAACCGGCGGCGCAGCCAGGTGCCGCCCTCGCGCCACCAGAACGCGGGCGCGCTCAGGCCCTCCGTCTGGCGCCATTCCCATCCCGCCGCCGACCAGAGCCGCTCGTCGTCGTATCCGCCGGCGTCGATGAAGGCGATCTGCGCCCGGTTGGAGACGGGGAGGGTGTCGATCCAGAACGCGGGGAGGTGGACGCGGTGGGCGGGACCCTCGTTGTCGAAGGCCCAGGGATGGATACTGGTGCCGAGGGTGAACTCGCCGCCCGGCACGAGGACCTCCGGCCGCGGCACCCGGCGGCCGGGCGGTGGCGCCGCGCCGGGAGCAAGTACCGGCGGTCCCTGGCGGAGCTGGTGCGTGGCGAGCATCGTTTCGTCGTGCATGTGCTCGTGCTGCACGACCATGCCGTAGACGAAGCCGTCGGCGAGCAGTCGTTCCCGCTCCGGTACGGCAGCGGTTTCCGCGCCGGCGCCAGCCATCGGTCCGAACCGGTCGGGTCCGAACCGGTCGAGGAGGTCGAGAGTGCGGCCGCGGACCTCGTGCAGGTACGCCCTGGTCTCGGCGGGGCCGAGCAGGGCCAGCCGGCTGCGGCTCGCGCGGCTGTGCCGGAACGCGTCGTAGATGTCGTCGAGCCCCGGCCGCGTCCCGGTGCCGCCGGCCAGCGCGCGCACCAGCCAGAGATCCTCGTAGTTGCCGACGTGGGCGAGGTCCCAGACCAGCGGGGACATCAGCGGCGAGTGCTGGCGGAGGAGATCCTCCGCGGCGATGTCGGTGTACGTGAGTGAACGCTGGCGTGCGGTCCGCAGGGCGTCGGCGACGGTGTCGGCGGTGATCGGCTTCGCCTCCCGGATCGGCTTCGCATCCTGGTCGGCGGCGGTCTCCCGGTCGGCCGGGGCGGCTGGGGATGCCAGGGATGCCGGGGACCGGGTCAGACGAGTGAGACGCACCGGTGGGCCTCCTCACGCAGCAGACCGGCCGGGCCGATCGCGAGAAGTCGTTCGGTCAGTTCGTCGGCCGGACATCGGCCGCGGTCGAGGTAGCGCCCGGCGAACGACTCGACCGTCTCGGCGAGATCGGTCGCGCCGCCGCGGCGCAGGGCGCTCACGGCCAGGTCGACGCAGCGCACCGCCGCGCGTCGCAGGGGCTCGTCGGCCATGCCGAGCATCGCCGCGGCCGGCCAGCGATGCGCGACGGCCAGGCACGCCTCGAACGCTCCGTCCGCGGCGACCGGGTCGTCAARCAGTACCGTCGGCATCGCGACGGCAGCCTGCCAGCCGTCACCCGGTTGCGCGTCGAGGTAGCGCAGTTCCCACCAGCCACGCGGTCGGACCGGGGGGAACACCGTGGTCGCATGGTAGGAGAGATCCTCGCGGGTCGGGGGACGGGTGACCGGGCCGCGGCCGGCGAGCCAGTCCCCGAAGGTTGAGTCGTCCCGGACCGGGACGAAATGATGATCGTCTTCGGGGTTGCCGGCCCTGGCGGGATTCTCGACCATCATCAGCTTGGCGTCGAGCAGGTACCGCGCCCACAGGTCGACGAGATCGGGCTCGGTGTCCCCGGACCCCGGGGCCGTGAGAGCGGCCGCGACGGGCYGGGTTCGGCTCGCGTCGATGCCGTCCCACACCGCCTGGCGGGTCGACCGCCATCCGGTCCGGCGGCCGGCGTAYGCGGGTGAGGCGGCGAACAGGGYGGTGAGGACCGGGCCGAGAGCGTGGACGAGTTGGAACCGCCGCGCCGCCTCGGCAGGCGAGCCGCCGAGGTCCAGGTTGACCTGGACGGAGGCGGTCGAGTACATCATCACCGTGCCGGACGCCCCGCCCCCGGTCCGGAAATGCTCCTCCATCGCCGCGTATCGGGACGCGGTGGTCTGCCGCATCCCGACGCGCAGGGGATCGACCCCCATGCCGACGAGGGCCAGGCCGTCGACCGCCA
Source organism: Frankia sp. KB5 (assembly GCF_002099325.1). Taxonomy (NCBI): domain Bacteria; kingdom Bacillati; phylum Actinomycetota; class Actinomycetes; order Frankiales; family Frankiaceae; genus Frankia; species Frankia sp. KB5. Next base: position 4,461 of record NZ_MRUJ01000199.1, read on the forward strand.
GGGCGGAGCGGACCAGGTTCAGATCGGCGGAGCTCGCCCGCACGGCCGCGGTGAGCTCGGCAGGCGGCCCGGACAGCTCCAGTTGGCCGCCGGGCTCGAAGGTGATGCGGCTGCCCCCGGGCAGGACCGGCCCGCCGGGACCCGGGGTGGTCCCGGGAATCCGGGCGAGGGACGCCAGCGTGCGGGCCGGCGGGATCAGACAGTGGACTGCCTGCGTGTCGACGATCAGCCACTCCGTCTCGATGCCGACGCATCCTCCCGGTACCGTCGGGCCACCGTTTCCCCGGGTGTCCTTGYGGTCGTTCCCCCGGATGCCCTTGCGGTCGTTCCCGCGGTCGTTCCCGTAGGCCGCCTCATCGCCTGTCCCGTGGACCGGCGTGACGCAGCCGGCCGCGAAGGCCCATACCTGGTCGGTGTCGATCGCCCGCCGCTGCGGCTGTGAGTGAGGGTGTGGTGGCTGCGGCTCGTCATTCCGGATCCCCTCGGGTGTCACGTGGCGTGGCATCCTGTGGCTCCTCTCCGGCACTGCAACTGTTCGACACCGCGCCCGACGGCGGCCTCCGGTGGGTTCTCCCCTGCGCCGCCGGCCCCCTACCCGGCCGCCGTACCCGGTGTCGCCTCGGCCGTCTCGCCGATGGGTGGTATAGATGTGTTTCCAACGTTCTTCTCCCTCGCATATTCCACGCCCTTGACCCTGTCGCTGTTGTGTATTCGATGGAATGGTGGCCGGGACGGACCGGGACGGACCGGGAGTCGGCAGCGCGCCGTGATTGGCTGACGGCGGAGCCGGTTCCGGACCCGGAGACAACGCCGAGCGCAACGGCGTCGTGACGGCGCCGGGAGGTGGTGACCGCGGACGTGTCCGATCGGCAGTCAGCGGGACGTTCGGCCATGGCCGAGTACCTGCGGCGCAAGCAGCTCTACGTCGCCGAGCGCAGCGATCATAAACGGCGGGCGATGGCCGTCGCCGGGGCCACGGCGGGTGCCGTCACCCTCGTCGTCGCCGTGGTCATCCTCCTGGCCGGGCTGCCCGCGCTCGTGGCCGTGCAGCTCGCGATCATCTCGGCCGTCGTGGTGGTCCTCGTCGCGGCGACCCGGTTTCTCCGGTCCCCGCCGGAGATCGAGGCCTGGCGCGAGGACGCGGAGGCCGAACGCAGCACCGCACGGGCGTTGGACCGTCTGGCCCGGGCCGGCTACACCGTCCTGCACGACCGTGCGCTGGCCGACTCGGCCGGCAATATCGACCATCTCGTCATCGGGCCATCCGGGGCCTGGGTGATCGAGACCGACGCCCATCCGGGACCGATCCGCCAGAACACCGCCGGGGTCTGGGCCGGCAAGGTTCCATTGCGGGCGATGYTGGGGCTGGTCGCGTGGATGGGCGAGGAGGCCACCGCGCAGCTCCTCGCGGAACTGCCGGCGGGCTGGCAGCTGGAGGTCCAGCCGGTCGTAGCCTTCGCCCGCGCGGATCTTCCCGCCGGCTTGGCCCTCGTCGAGGGCGTGCTGTTGCTGCCCACCACCGGGGTGRCCGACTACGTGCTCTCCGCCGGGGTCGTGCTTCGGCCCATCGACGTGGCGATGCTGGTCGACGTGGCCGGGCGGGTGTTCCCGGCCTATGYGGTGTCGGGACCCCCGCCGTCCTGGYCGGCCCGATCCCGGCTGCRTGGCCTGCTGCGGCGTTGATCGGTTCGCAGTGACGTTGATCAGGACGATGCGACCCGGTCCGACCACGGTGCCGGCGGGCGGGATACCGTTGGGTGAAGGTGGCCTACGAAGGAGACGAGATGGTTCGCAAGGTGACCGTGCTGGCTCTACTGGCGAGCGCCGGAGCCGCGCTGACCGCCGTCCGGCGCCGCGGCAGGGGCAAGGAGGAGATCGACCTCTGGCGGGAGGCGACCTCCGCGGCGGGCGCCCCGGCCGGCGGGCGCTGAGGTCCGCGGCAAGGCCGGGCTGCCACCCCGGCCCGAGGTGCCCGAGGTGTCAGCCCGTCAAAGCTTCCAGCTCAGGGCCTCAGAGCTCGACTAGGCCCACGTCGACGACCAGGGTGCCGACCAGCCCGGTCGGGGCGGCGAGGTGCAGCTCGATGTGCGTCTCCGGTACCAAATCCTCGACGACGCGCAGCGGCACGTGGATTGAACCCCGTGCTCCGATCGGGAAGAAGCGCATGGGAATCCCGTTCCGCAGGAGGATCGGGCAGATCAGCTCGTCCGTCGAGTTACCGCCCCGAAAGTAGAGCGGCTGGGCGGTGATGCCGGCTGGGACGACGTAGCTGAACGACGAGCCAAGCGAAATCGGAACATCCAGACCTTTGCCCTCGAAGGGGACAATGCCCTGCAGGAAGCGAGGAGTCGTGAACATCCGCTCATCCTTCCGTCGGGTATCCGTGTRCATGCTTTCCGTATCTTCCTCTGGGTATTTTCGCTCGGAGCTGTTTCCACCGCGTTACGTCRGCCATCGAGGGAGCGTCGGGCGCGGYGTGGATCTCGAGCGTGGAGTGTGCCGACTATAAGGAATCTGCGGGTAAAGACGCTGGCAGAAGGCTTGACCTGGCGTGTGGTGGCGTGGGGAGGCACCGTAGAACCATGACCACCCCGACCTCGTCTCGACCGTCCGACGCCCTCGTTCCCGGCGCGGGAGCCGATGCCGACCCCGGGGCGGGCGTGAGCATCGCTCAGGAGTCGAGCATCGACACGTCGCCRCCGTCCGGTCCMTCCTACCTCCCCTCGGTGGTTCCGCACGATCGGCTCGCCGGATGCGCGGCGGCCCATCGGCGTCTGCTGGAGGTGGCCGGCCGGCTGGACGACGTCGTCGTGCGCCGTCCGTTGGGCCTGCCGGGCTGGACGGTCGGTCATCTGCTCACCCACCTGGCCCGCAACGCGGACGGTCACACCGGCATGGTCGAAGCCGCCCGGGCCGGTGGGATCCGGGCCCAGTATCCCGGGGGCGCGCGGCAGCGGGAGGACGGCATCGCCGCCGGTCGCGATCTGCCCGCCGCGCACGTCCGCGACGACCTGGTGGCCGCGGTGACCCGGCTGGAGCGGGCCTGGGACGGCGTGCAGGTCGACGTCTGGCGCACGGGTCTCGGGCACACCGCCACCTATGGCCTGACGACCCTTGCCGATCTGGTCTTCCTCCGCTGGCGGGAGACCGAGATACACCTCGTCGACCTCGATCTTGCCGATCTCGGCGGTCCCGGCTGGGCGGACCTGAGCCCGGCCTACGTCCAGGCCGAATGGGAGTGGACCCTGCGCGGGCTGCCGGCCCGAGTACCCCCGGAGATCACCGTCGTGCTGGCGCCGGGGGACCGGCCGTCGACCGCCGTCGGTCGCGGGCAGCGGCGCGTGGTCGTCGACGCGCCTACCAGGCCGACGCTGCGCTGGCTCGCCGGCCGGGACCCGGRCCGGCCGGACTGGCCCACCCTCGCCCCCTGGGAATGACCGGCGCTTTCTCGGACTGACCGGCCGGCCGCTCGGTGTCCCGGGTCGGGGGCCGGCGGGACCCGCGACGGGGCGGGCTTCTTCTGAGGTTTCCGGCTAGCGCGACAATGTCTGCCGTGTTGGACAACAGGGACAACTGGGGTGAGGCGGCGCGCGGGCGACGTGGGGATCGCGGCCGGGGCTTTTCATGATCACGATGGCCTTGTTCAACAACAAGGGCGGCGTCGGTAAGACGACCCTCGCCTACCACCTGGCGCACATGCTGCAGCGCATGGGTCACCGGGTGCTCGCGGTCGATCTCGATCCGCAGGCGAACCTGACCGCCCAGTTCCTCGACGAGGACGAGCTGACCCAGCTGTGGGAGGAGCCGGAGGTCACCGCGTCGTCCGCGCCGAAGTCCATCATCGACCTCGACGTGCGCCCGGTTCGGATCGTCCCCGGTACGGGGACGATGGCGACGGCGATCGGGCCAATCATGGAGGGGGTCGGGGACGTCACGCTCTTCGATCCGGTGACGATCGAGGACGGTCTGTGGCTGCTGCCCGGCGACKTCGAGCTGAGCGTCTTCGAGGACCGGCTGTCGGCCGCCTGGCCGAACAGCTTCCTCGGCAAGGACATCGCGGCGCTGCGTACGACGACGGCTTTGCACCGGGTCATCGACCATGGTGCCCGCTCGGTCGGCGCCGAGATCGTGCTCATCGACGTGGGGCCMAATCTGGGGGCCATCAACCGGGCCGCGCTGCTGTCCGCCGACACCGTGCTCATGCCACTGACGGCGGACCTATTCTCGCTGCGAGGGCTGCGCAACCTCGGCCCCACACTGCGGGAGTGGCGTTCCACCTGGCAGGGCATGGTGCTGCCGAAGATTCCCGAGCGTATCTCGGCCCCGCGCGGGCTGATGATGCCGATCGGGTACATCGTGATGCAGCCGCCGACGCGGACCGACCGGCCGGCGAAGGCGCACGACCGGTGGCTCGACCGGATTCCCGAGGTGTTCGCGACCTCGGTGCTCACCAGCGGGAACCCCGGACCGCATGACCGTTCCTTCGAGATCGCCACCCTGGGGCACTACGCGAACCTGATCCCGCTGGCGCACGACGCCCGTAAGCCGATGTTCGAGCTGCGGGCCGGAGACGGCGCACTCGGCGGTACGCAGAGCGCGGTGCGGCGCTGCTACTCCGACTTCCGGGATCTCGCGGTTAAGGTGCGGGAGCGGCTGGCCTTCATCGATCCGACCCTGCGCCGGTCCTGACCGACGGGCCTCGCGGCCGGTGCCGGCACGGCCGTAGYCGTAGCCATCGCTGACGGCGGCGTCGGCGGGCCGGTTATCCACAGGGTGGCGATTGGGGGAGTCGCGGCCCGGTTATCCACAGGGCGCCCGCGGGGCCCGATGGTCGTAGGCGGGCACTGTGATCGCCGGAAGACCGGATCAACCCGAGCATCGGTGTCCCCCTATGGTTCCCGTGCCGGACCAACGTCCGAGGAGACCGTCATGYCGTACGCTTGTGAAGCGCTTCGCCGAGGTGGTCATCGTCGGGTGGTTCCGTCCCGGCCGGAGTGCGTCCCGCGGGGGGCGTAGCTCAATTGGCAGAGCACTGCCTTTGCAAGGCAGGGGTTAGGGGTTCGAGTCCCCTCGTCTCCACCGCGGCTGACCTGCTGGTATCACCGGCAGTGACGCCCTCTTTGATCGTTATGTAGCCAATCGTGTAGCCCAGCCGCTACGAGCGTTCGTCGGAGTCGCCCGAGTCCGGCCGGTCGTCTGGCTCGCCGCCTTGGCCGYCCGCGTCATCGTCAGACGCCGTCATCAGCTTGTCCATCGCGTCGGACGCGGCGCGCAGACGCTCGGGGAGCGCGTGGCCGTAGCGCTCCATGGTCATGCGCATGGTGGCGTGGCCGAGGATCTCCATGACGGTGCGGGGTTCGACGCCGGCCGCCAGGAGGAAGCTGGCGCAGGCGTGGCGGAAGTCGTGGAGCCGAAGCGTGGGAAGGCTCGCCCGCCCACGCAACTGCTGGACGCGGCGCGTCACGTTGCGCGGTTCCATCAGCGTGCCGACCGTGGACGCGAAGACGAGACCGTTCTCCTTCCAGGCCGTGCCCGCGTCCGCGCGCTCCTGCTCTTGATATTTCTGGTGCCGCCGGAGCGCCTCGACCGTCGTTGCCGGAATCGGTACAGGGCGCCGCGAGCCCCGCGTCTTCGTCTCGACCAGGCGGAGCGTGCCAGAAACGCGCTGCGCCGAGCGGACGACGCGCAGGGTCCCCGCGTCGAGGTCGACATCGTCCCAGCGCAGGCCGAGCAGTTCGCCACGGCGTAGGCCCATCGTCAGCGCGACCACGAACAGCGCTTCCAGCCGATCGCCGGCCGCGACGTCGAGGAACCGGCGCGCCTGTTCTACCATCAGCTCCCGCGGTTCCGCGTCGCCGAGCTTGGGTGCCTGGACCGACTTCGCGACGTTCCGGCTCACCAGGTCCATCCGTTCCGCGTCGGTGAGCRCCGCCCGCAGGACCGCGTGAACCTTGGCCAGGCTTGCCGGCTTCATCGAGTCCCGGCGCGCGGCGTGCAGCCGGCGGACGTCAGCCGGGGTGAGCTTGTCCAACCGGATCTTGCCGAGTACCGGCACGATGTGCCCGTCGATCGCGTACTGATAGCGCGCGAGGGTCGACGGCCGCGTGCCGTCATGGGCCTTGATCTCGTCGAGCCAATAGGCCAGCCACTGTGCGACCGTCTGTGGCTTCGCGGCGAGGTCCTGGCCCTTGTCGGCCGCTTTGCGTAGCTCCGCCATCTTGTCACGGGCTTCCTTCTGAGTCCGGCCGTAGACCGTCCGGCGACGCCGCTTGCCGTCGATCCACCCGAGGTCGACGACACCGACCCAGCGGCCGTCGCTGGCCCGCTGGTAAAGCCCACCCTCGCCGTGCGCGCGTCGACTCTTCTTCTGGTCCGCCGCCGCCTGGTTGTCCGGGTCGTTCTTCTTCTCGGCCATCAGTCGGCGTCCAGGGGGTTGCCGTCGGGCCATTCGATGTTGTCGCACCACGCGCAGCCGTAGCGGCTGTCGCTCATGTCGCAGGCGAACTTGTTCTCTCCCTCGGGCTGTGGGTAGAGCCGGCCCTGTCCGGCGCGGGCACGGTCGAGATGCTCCCGGAGAGCCTGTTGCAGACTCATCGTCGGGTGTCCGTCGTGGTTGGTAGGCATGACGAATGCAGCTCCTTGCCGAAAGAAGAACGGGGAAGGCACACGCGGGCCGCAGGTGGCGTCGCCCGGTGCCGGGGGGTTTCCGTTCTCTGGCGCTGGGATGGTCTGCCGGGKCGCCGGCCGCGTCCAGGGCGCTATCGCGTCGCTACGCGATCGGCCTATGGCCGACCCTGGACCCGTCCGACACCCCGGCAGCTTCAAGCGCCACCAGAGAACGGAAGAAAAATGGGGGAGGAGCAGGCAGAACTGCCGTTACGGGAGCGGAACGCTCGCCGCCGCCGGCCCCGCCGAGGGGTTCACAGACGCCGGAAGCGTTGYCGAATCCCCGGGCACCCGCCGGAAGACGAGTACCGCGTTGACGTCGCCGAAGTGCTCCGTGAAGAACGCATCCGCGGGCAGCGTGCCGAGGATCGCCACCAGGTCGCCGACATCGGCCCCGGGACGGACCGTCAGCACGAGCTCCCCGGTGGCCCGGGTGCGCATCGCGATCAGCGGGGACCCGCCATCACCGGGGGTGCGCCACGCGCCGAAGCCGCCAGACGAGAAAATGGGCATGGGTCTCAACTCCTGTGCAGTCAGGATTGGGATCAAGGTTCCGGTGGGTGTTGGCGCACCCACCGGACCGCTACCGCTTACAGTAGGCATGAGCTAATGGCTCGTCAAGTTATGATGTGCCCCATGTCGACGATCAACCTTATGGGCGCGGCGGAGATCGCCCAGATGCTGAACGTGAGTCCGTCGCGGGTTCATCAGATCCTCCGCGACGATCCGACCTTCCCCGATCCGGTGGCCGTGCTGAGCATGGGGAAGGTCTGGAACGCCGAGGACATCGAGCGATGGCATGYCGCGCGCCAGGCGCCACGGCCAGCCAAGGGCCAGGGCCGGACAGGTCAGTGGACGTTGGATGACCTGCACCAGGCTCTTGATCGTTATGAACAGGTGCTCGTGTCCACCGGACGGACGCCGAGCACGATTCAGACGTACATGGACCATCCCCGACGTTTCCTCCGGTGGCTCGCAGGCGACTACGACCCCCTGAGTAGCTGACGGCAACCACTCTCGGGGACGCAGCCACTCTCCGACCTGGCTCGGGCATCGGTCAGG
>NZ_MRUJ01000200.1:0-23861 GCF_002099325.1 Frankia sp. KB5
CGCTCGCACGGGAATGACTCGGAAGGTAGGGGTGAACAGGTGCATGTCCCTGCGGCGCGTATCGTCTTCTCACCGGAGGATCGCGCGGAGATCGCATCGGCCGCGACCGAGATCCTGGCCACCGGTGCGCTGACCTTGGGCGTCCATACCGCTGAATTCGAGGCGGCATTCGCCGCGGCTCACGAGGCCCCGTTCGCGGTCGCCGTGAGCAGTGGAACAGCCGCATTGGAGATCATCCTTCGCAGTCACGGTGTCGAAGGCGCGGATGTCGTCGTGCCGACGAACACGTTTGCGGCGACCGCTTTCGCGGTGCTGCGGGCCGGTGCCATGCCGGTTTTCGCGGATGTGAGTTCGGACACCTTTGCCCTGACCGCCCGCAGTGTCGAGGCCGCGGTGACGCCGCGGACCCGCGCCGTTGTCCTGGTCCATATCGGTGGGCTGATCCCGCCGGACGTGGCCGAGTTGCGGGCCTTCTGTGACGATCGAGGCATCGCGCTGGTCGAGGACGCGGCACATGCCCACGGCAGCCGCCACGGCGACGGCCACGCTGGGTCGTTCGGGATCGCGGGAGCGTTCTCGTTCTATCCAACCAAGGTCATCACGAGCGGTGAGGGCGGAATGATCCTCACGTCCGATCCCGCCATTCACGAAGCCGCTCGGATCTATCGTGACCAGGGCAAAGCCGGTTTTCTCGGGAACGTCCATATCAAGCAGGGGTACGCCTGGCGGCTCAGCGAGATTCATGCGGTCACCGGCCGGGTGCATCTGCGGCATCTCGCTGACTTCCTGGCGACCCGCGCCRCCGTAGCCGCGCGGTACGACGCCGCGCTGGACACCCTGGGTACCGTCACCCGCCTGCAGGTGCCGCCGGATGGTCTCTGCAACTACTACAAGTACATCGTCCTGCCCCGCCCCGGAATCGACCGCGGCCGGCTGAAGAAGGAGCTGAAGGAACGCCACGGCGTCTCCCTGAGCGGTGAGGTTTACGAGTCGCCGCTGCACCGGCAGCCGGTCTTCGGCGACTATGCGCTCCGGTCCCTTCCGGTCGCCGAGGACATCTGCGCCCGGCACGTGTGCCTGCCCATCCATTCGGACATGACCGAGGCGGAGGCCGACCATGTGGTCGCGTCCTTCGCCGCCGCGCTGCAGAGCCTGAGCCTGGACGGATGACGATGAAGATCGCGGTAACCGGAGGGTCGGGTTTCATCGGCAGCCATGTGGTCGACCGTCTGCTTGACGCCGGTCACGACGTTCTCTCACTGGACGTCGAACACCGGCCGGTCGACCCCCGGGCTAGTTACCAGCACCTCGACGTGTTTGATCTGCCGGCGGTCACCGCCGCGCTGAGGGGCGTCGAGGCCGTCTTCCACATCGCGGGGATGTCCAATGTGGACTTCGCGTTCGCCGACCCGGTGCGCACCGTGCGGCTCAACGTCGAGGGCACCGGGAACATCTGCGAGGCGGCGCGGCAGGTCGGGGTTCGCCGGGTGCTGTTCGCCAGCACCGTCTGGGTGTACGGGGCGGTCGGTGACCGGGCCGGTTCGGCGCCGCTGACGGAGGACGCCGAGATCACGCTGGGCCGCGCCGGGCATGTCTACACCTCGACGAAACTGGCCGCCGAACTGCTGCTGCACAGCTATCAGCAGACCTACGGGCTGCCGTTCACGATCCTGCGTTACGGCATCCCCTACGGCCCCGGAATGCGTGACGAGCTGGTGCTGGCCCGCTTTGTCCGCAAGGCTCTGAACGGCGAGTCGCTGACGGTGGCCGGCGACGGTCTGCAGTTCCGCAACTACGTTTTCGTCCGGGACCTGGCCGAGGCGCACGTGCTGGCTCTGACCCCCGACGCGGCCAACACTACGCTCGCCCTCGAGGGCAGCGAATCGGTCAGTGTGCTGGAGATGGCACGGGCCGTCCAGGAGTACTTCCCCGGCACCGCCATCGAACACATGCCTGCGCGCCCCGGGGACTTCCGCGGTCGGGAGATCTCCGCGCAGCGGGCCGCGGAGGTGCTCGGATGGCGACCGACCACACCCTTCTCGGAGGGTGTCCGGCAGTACATCGAGTGGTATCTGGCAAATCGACGGCCTCCGGCTCAGGCGCTCCCGCCTGTCGGCGACCTCGATATCTCCGCGGCCTCCTCGGAGTGACCATGGCGCAGATCGGCGGTAGCACGGTGAATGGACCATCCGAAGATGATGTTGAGGCGGGGGTCGGCGGCCCGCCAGCCGCCGGCGAACCGGGGGTCACGGAACCTGTCCTGCCAGGGCCGGCCGCAGCGGGGGGACCGGTCGCCGGCGCCCTCCCCGCCGATCCGCGCACGCACGGCGTCGATGTCCGGCCCGCCGGGACGCCGACGCGACGCGGCGGCGCGCTGCTGCTGTCGGGCTCGCTCGGGATGGGCCACGACGTGATGGCACAGGCGTGCGGCGCGTCGCTCACCCGGCGCGGGTTCACCACCCGGACCGCCGACAGCCTGCGCATGCTCGGTGGGCGCAACGGCTCCCGGGGGGAGAAGGTCTTCCGTGGCATGATCGCCGTTCCGGGCCTGTATGATGCCGTGCACTTCTCACAGATGAGAACCGGTGGCCGGCTCGCCCAGGCCATCGAGAGGACCTCGAGCCGGTTCGTCGTCCCGGCATTGCGCGAGGAACTGGCCGCCCAGCCGACCGATCTCGTGATCTCGATCTTCGCTACCGGAGCCGCGGCGGCCAGCCGGGTCAAGGCCGAGTTCCCCGGCCTGGTGACGGCGGTGTTCTCCACCGACTGCTGCGTGCACCGGCTGTGGGTACACGACAACACCGACCTCTACCTGGTCACCTCGCAGACCGCCGCCCGGTACGTGCGGCGGTTCTCGCCGAACGCGCTGATCTCGGTGGTCCCGACCCCGGTCCGGGAACCCTTCTACGACCCGCCCACCCAGGAGGAGGCGCGGGCCGCGCTCGGCATCCCCGCGGACGCTCCCTGCGTGCTGCTGATGTCCGGCTCCTGGGGGCTGGGACCGTTGGTAGAGGGTGCCGCGGCCATGGCCGCGGCGGGCATCTACGTGCTTGCGGTGGCCGGCCGCAACCAGCGGTTGGCCGCGCGGTTGGCGTCTCTGTCGGAACAGCAGCACAAGGTCATCCCGTTCGGCTTCACCGATCGCGTCCCGGCGCTGATGGCGGCGAGCGACCTGGTCGTCACGTCGTCCGGGGACACCTGCAGCGAGGCTCGGGTGATCGGCCGGGACCTGCTGCTCATCGACGTGGTGCCGGGGCATGGCCGGGATAACCTTCAGAAGGAGCTCGAGCGAGGTCATGCCGAGGTGACGAACACCGACCCGGTGTCGTTGACCAGATCCGCGCTCGCGTGCCTTGACCGGGTCAAGCCACCGTCGGACCGGGTGGCGATCGGCCCGCACGCGTGGGAGCGGGCATTCGGGGCGGCTCTGGCGCAGATCGGTTTCGGCGCGGACTGGTGAGGCGAACCCACGGTTCGGGACGGATCCCGAGGGCCACGATGTTGGACGGGACATGAGCAGAGCCCTGGTGATCGGTCTGCCGACCGCGGTCGTCTCGGCGGCTCTCTACGGGATCGCGCCGCTCGTCCAGGCCCGCGCTGCCCGCCGGGAGGAGGAGAGCTCGGGGCTGGGGCTTGCGCTGCTGGCCCGACTGGTGCTGCGCCCCCTGTGGCTGATCGGCCTCGCCGTGGAGGCGGGCTCGTTCCTGCTGGAGGTGTATGCGCTGTCCGTGGCCCCGGTGGCGATGGTCGCCCCGGTGATGGCCCTCGACATGATCGTCTTCACCCTGCTGGCGCAGCGGGTGCTCGGCGAGAACATCAGCCTGACCGGCTGGCTGGGCGTGGTCGCGATGGTCGGCGGTATCGGCCTGCTCGCCTTCGCCTTCACGCGCCGAGCGGAGGTCGGCAGCTCGGCCAGCACCGATGTCCTGCTGGCCTTCCTGGTCCTCGGTCTGGTCTTCGCGCTGCTCTGCGCGTCCCTCGCCAACCTGGCCGCGGTGCGGGAGATGGTCGCRGGTGCCGCGTTCGGATTCGGGGCCGCGGCCGGGGTCAGCTACGCCATCGCCACGCTGGCGACCCGCCAGATCGGCCTGGCGGTGAACGAACGACGTGAGGGGCAGTCCACGCTGGTGGACCTGCTCACCACTCCGACGCCCTACGTCCTCGTGCTGTTCTCCGTGCTGGCGCTCGGTCTTCAGCAGCGTGGCCTGCAAGGGCGCGCCGCCGTCATCGCCTTCCCGGTGACCAGCGGGGTCTCCGCCTTCCTGCCGGTGACTCTGGGCCTGACGCTGTTCAGCGAGCCGGCGCCCGACGGCGTCCGCCGCGCGGCGTTCATCGTCGCGATGGTCCTGGTCGCGGCCGGAATCGCCGCTCTCGGCCGTGATCGGATGGCGGCAGACCGGTCCGTGGACGAACTTGAGAGCGTGCTGCGACCCACCCCCGACGACCGCGGGTTGGGGGACGGYGTCGCGCCCCTGGACGGCCGGCCGGAGGTGGTCGAGCCATCGGAGGCGGAGCCGGGGCAGCCGGCAAGGGCCCGGGACGAAGCGGCTTCTAACGCTCGTACCGGCACGGTTGCTCACCGCAGCGGCATGTCGAAGAACTTATAGTGATGCGCCGTGTGCTTTCGGTGAGATAGTCGTCGTGGCCGGCCGCTCGGGTTCACCCCCCGATCGCCCGGGCGCCCGGCCGTCTCCCGCTTGCCCGCCTCGCACGTTTCCCGCTCGCACGTTTCCCGCTCGCACGTTTCCCGCGTATCCCCGCCGCCCAGGTTTGCTGCCCGGCCCGGAGCAGAGCAGGCGCGGACCGGGCGATCAGGGTTTCCTCTCCGGCCGGGTCGTCGAGGCGCCGCCAGCCGCATCTCGACGACCCGGCTGGCTCGTCAGACCCCGAATCGCTGAAGGGCCTTGCGCACCCGCAGGTTCGCCTGCGCGAAGGAGATMTTTCCGTCCACGTAGGCCGACAGCGCCGCGCGGCGGACACGCTCGACGCGCTGATCTTCGATCGGAGTGTTGAGCAGGTTGGTCGTGGCGGTGGCCACGGCAATCACCTCCCAGTGGCAGGGAAACAGGGCATTGCAACTCGCGGGTGACCTCGGACGGCACACCGGACCGGAAGGCGGGGAACGAGGCGACGATGCCTCGGCCGATCCTTTCGACACGAGGTCGATCCGAGATCGGAGATGAGCAGATGGACCCGGAGAGCGGGCGGACGCTGCGCTGCGCCGCCTCGCTAGGAGGGCGACGGGATGGCGACTCTGCGCTCCGCCCGCCCCGGCTGACCGAGGATCCGGGCAGGTGCGTTATGGCGCCGCACGCGGGTAGCCGTATTATCACATATGGTCACAACGACTGCCCTCCTCCGCGTTGGGCGGGCRCTTGACGCCCGCGTGGCCTGTTCCGGTCGGGTGCAAGGTGGCCAGACGCCGACCTGCCGGGCTGTGACGGGAGACCGCAGGAGCCTTGTCACCCGATCGCCTCGCGGCGAGTGACGCGCTGCCGTATCCACATCACGTTACAATCATGTAACAACCGCGACAAGACGAACGTCCAGGCAACGAAGCTCGACCGAACATCTACAAGAGTGCGCGACCGGGAGGCATTGCGCAAGAGCCAACCGGCTCGTGGCGAGACTTCCTGAACAGGTATCTCGGCCCCCAGGCCGATGGAACGATGCCGTTGATCGAATCGTCTCCGCATGGCGGGTCCGGCCCGGCGCCGGTCCCGCTCTGAAACACCAGGGCCTGAAACACCAGGGCGGTGCATCCTGGCCCGGGCATCCCGGCCCGGGTAGGGGTTGACCGAGGATCACCCGGTTACCGGCGTGATCGGCGGGGTTACGGTCACCGGAGCGATGCGCATCGAACCGTGGGGGAGAGCCGAAAGCGGACGGCCCGGTTCCGGTCGCGACGTGCCGGAGCGACCGGAACCGGGCCGAGGCCGACCAGCGGCGATCTCGCTTTTTCCGATGGGATTTTTCGGTGGGAACAGGACATCCCACCCCATTCCCCCGGATCAGGGCTGGGTGGTGGTTCAGCCCGGGATGATCCGGCTCCGGTCGAACTCGCCGTCCCGCGCGCCGGCCAGGAACGCGTCCCACTCGGCCGCCGAGAAGGCGAGCACCGGCCCGGTCGGGTTCTTCGAGTCACGGACGGCGACGCCCCCGCCGAGCGCCGCGACCTCCACACACATACCGCCCGCGCCGTTGCTGTAGCTGCTCTTGCGCCAAGCCGCCTCGATGGCATTGTCGGTGATCGGCTTCATATATCTGATCATTTCATTTCCTCTGCGACCGAGAGTATCATCTGGATGGACTCTTCCGGCCGCAGGGCTGCCGCCAGAAGATGATCCAGCTTCACTCTATAGCGCCTGACTTCGGAGGGGCGCTCAATATAGAGACTTCCGGCCGCTTCCTCTATATAGACCACTTCGTTGTCTCCCGACTCGGGGAATCCGAGTATCGAGAATGTGCTTCCCAGGCTGGCATGCGCGCCCACGGAGAAGGGAAGTACCTGAATTGTCACGTTCGGCAGCTCGGACTGTTTGGCGAGGAACTCAAGTTGGCTTCGCATGACGGCTCTGCCGCCGATTGTCCGGCGTAGGACCGCCTCGTCCAGAATCACCCAGAGGCGAGGATGATCGGCGRCGGTGAGCCGGCGCTGCCGGTCCAGCCTGAGCGCGATCTTGCGTTCGACCTCGTCCTCGCTCACCTCCGGATCGTCGGCCCGGATGACGGGCCGGGCGTAGTCGCTGGTCTGCAGCAGCCCATGGACGAGCTGCGATTCGTAGACCGAGATCGAGGCGGCGTCGCCCTCCAGGCCGATATAGATCTCGAACCAGGCGGGGACCACGTCGTGGTAGGTGTGCCACCAGCCGTGGCGCCGGGACTCGCGGGCCAGGGCCAGCAACGCGTCCCGGCGTTCGTCGTCGGTCACGCCGTAGAGAGCCAGCAGGTCGGACACGTCCCGGGTGCGGACCGGCACGCGGCCGTTCTCCATCCGACTGACCTTGGAAACCGAACAGCGCAGCAGTTGGCAGACCTCGTCGACGGAGATGCCCGCCCCCTCGCGAAGTCGTCGTAACTCGGYGCCCAGGCGCCTTCGCCGCACGGTCGGACCGCCGCTCGTGGCCATCGCTCGTCCTTCGGGCTCTTCGGGGTGATGGATGCATCCTGCCACTTGTTCGCCACTCCTCACCCAGGGCGCGCATCGCTGGGTAGCGAAACTCTTACAGAAGCTCTTGCAGAAGAGGCGTGCAGGGGTCATGCTTACCTTGAGTAGCGATGATGCACCTCAAGGTGAGAGTGTGGGGCAGAGCTGGTTGCGGGGAGACGTCGATGGTCATCGCGCAGGGTCCGGGATGTCGGTAGGGAGACCGCGCCGAGACACGGYGCCCCGCACCTGTGGTGCCTCCATGCCCGGCGGCCGCGTCGCCGGTCCCGCATGTGTCGACGCCGGCGGCTGTCAGGCGTCACCCCTCAGGCGTCAACCGTCAACCGCCGGTTCCGGCTGAGTGGATGACGATCCTCGCCCGGAGCCGGCCATCTCGCCGTTGTCCGCCGCGCTGTCCCCGTCGTGCGGCTCTCCGTCGTGCGGCTCTCCGTCGTGCGGCTGTGCGTCGCGCGGCTGTGCGCGGAGGGGATTTCTTCCGCGGCGGCTCCGGCGGGCAGATACACGATCATCATTATCGGACAATCACCGAAAGGCGCGACAATGACGACTCGCCAATTCCAGGTTTATGACGGCGATGGCGAACTGGTGGCCACCTTCCCGGAATGGGAGGCGGCGCACAACTGGGCTCATCTGCGCGCGAACGAGCCGGTGACCTCGCGGCCCGTGCAGATCGAGGATCGGGTCGAACGCCGTACCTGGACGATCGAGGCGGACCGCTGCCGGCTGACCGTGTGGCGGCGACGGGTCGAGTACGGATACTGCGGGAGTGGCGACCTGCGGCATGCCGCTAACGCTCGTAAGCACGCCCGGGCGTCCTGAGCCGGTCCACTCGTGGCTGCTGGTGACTCCCGCCTGCGGGTTGGCGTGGCCCCCGGCCCGTGACGGCTCCGGGGAAGTCCCGGCAAGTTCCGAGGCTTCTCTCAGGTAGTCCACAGCCTCTCCGGACATCGTCCGTCCCATGAGTTCGACGCGGCACCCGGCCCGATGGTCTCCCCACCTCGTGGTGCGTCTCGCCCTGGTGGCCTGGGGGATCGCCGTGGTGGCCCTGTGGTGGTTCGACACCTCCGCGTCCAGCGTCCAYGGCGCCGGGCCCGCCATGACCGCGGTCGGTCGGGTCTGCGGCCTGCTGGCGGCCTATCTGGTGCTCGTGCAACTGCTGCTCATGGCACGKATACCGGCCTTCGAACGCGCCGTCGGTCTCGACCGGCTGGCCGCGTGGCACCGCGGCCTGGGCACGAACGTCATCCTGCTCATCGTCGTCCACATCCTGCTGACGGTGTGGGGTTACGGCTTGGCCGGGCATCATCAGCCGCTCGCCGAGCTCGTCACGGTGATCATGACATACCCGGAGATGTGGAAGGCCACCGTCGGCACCCTGCTGTTCGTGGCCGTCGGGGTCGCGAGTGCCCGGGCGGCCCGGCCGCGCATCTCGTACGAAGTCTGGTACGCGCTGCATCTCACCACCTACCTCGCCGTGTTCCTGGTCTTCTTCCACCAGACGGAGACCGGTGGGGACTTCGTCGGTCACCCGGTTAACCGGCTGCTGTGGACCGCGATGTACGTCTCCGTCGCCGCCTGTCTCGTCGTCTGGCGCCTGATCCTGCCGATCGCGGCCGTGGCCCGGCACCGGATGACGGTCGATCGGGTGGTGGAGGAGGCACCCGGCGTCGTCTCGGTGTGGATCCGCGGTCACGACCTGCACCGGCTCGGTGCGCGTCCGGGGCAGTTCCTGCTGTGGCGGTTCGCCGCCCGCGGGCATCTCGTGACCGCGCACCCCTACTCGCTGTCGGCCCCGCCGACAGCGCATCAGCTGCGTATCACGGTCAAGGCCGCCGGCGACCACTCCCGGGCGGTCGCCCTGCTGCGACCGGGCACACCGGTCGTGGCGGAAGGTCCCTTCGGACATTTCACCGCCGCGCGGGCCCACCGGGGCCGGGCGCTGCTCGTCGGCGGGGGCAGCGGAATCGGACCGGTTCGGGCGCTGGCAGAGGATCTTGCCGGTCGTGGCGACGACGTCGTGGTTGTGCACCGGGTGAGCCGGCCGAGCGATCTCGCGCTGGGACGGGAGTTTGAGGCGCTCGCCGAGAGCAGTCGAATGATCGTCCACCGGGTGATCGGTTCCCGGCGTGAGCTCGGATACGACCCGCTGGAGGCCCGCTTCCTCGATGCCGCCATCCCGGACGCCGCCGACCGCGACGTCTTCGTCTGTGGCCCTCGTGGGATGACCACCACGGTCGTCCGGGCGCTTCGCGGTCTCGGCGTTTCCCGTGACCAGATTCACACCGAGGAGTTCGATCTCCGTTGAACGACAACAACGACAACAACGACAACGCCGAAAAACCCTACCGGGGAAGGCTCGGTTTCGTGGCGCTGATGGGAGCCGCCATCCTCGTGGTCGGTGCGAAGGCCGCGACCGGACACGGGGAGCGGCTGGTGGCACTCGCCGCGTCGCCGACCGCCGCCGGGGCGACCCCTCAGCCCTCCGCCGGGGCGACCCCTCAGCCCTCCGCTCAGCCCGCTCAGCCCTCCGCGTCGGCGGGCACACCGGCCCCGTCCTTCTCCGCCACCGCGGGGTCCACAGGTTCGGGCTCCGCCGGAACGGTTACCACCCGGACGGTGACCGGGGACGCCATCGATACCCGCTACGGGCCGGTGCAGGTCCAGCTTGTCCTGGTCGGGAAGAAGATCACCGATGTGGTTGTCCTGCAGATGCCGGACCGGGAGCGGCGGGACATCGAGATCAACGAACGGGCCGTGCCGATCCTGCGCCAGGAGGTGCTCGACGCCCAGAACGCCCGGATCGACACCGTCTCCGGCGCCTCGTACACCAGCAACGGGTACGCGTGGTCCGTCCAGTCCGCCCTGGACAAGGCCGGTGCCTAGCCTGCCGGTGTCGGGCGGGCCGGTGCCGGTTCGGCCCGGACGGGTCCGCGCCGAACCGGTGATGGGCACCGTCGTCAGCATCGACGTCCGCACCCCGCTCGCCCCAGCGGATCTGGCGGCGGCGATCGAGGCGGCGGCTGCGGTCCTGCACCGGGCGGACGAGGATTTCAGCACGTTCCTGCCCGGGTCCTGGGTCTCTCGAATCCGGCGCGGCGAGGTCGACCTCGGTGCCTGTCCCGACCACGTCCGCGAGGTCTACCGGGTGGCCCGCGCCTGCCGGGAGCGGACCGGCGGCAGGTTCGACCCGGCGTGGCGGGGCGACGGCACGCTGGACCCCACCGGTCTGGTCAAGGGCTGGGCGGCCGAGGCGGCCTCCCGGGTGCTGACTGACGCCGGAGCCGCGGACCACTGCGTCAATGCGGCGGGGGACCTGCGGGCCAGGGGAGTCGCCTCGGCGCCGGGGCGACCCTGGCGGGTGGGGGTGTCGGATCCCTTCGACCGGAGCCGACTCGTCGCGGTGGTCGAGGGCACCGAGC
Source organism: Frankia sp. KB5 (assembly GCF_002099325.1). Lineage (NCBI taxonomy): Bacteria > Bacillati > Actinomycetota > Actinomycetes > Frankiales > Frankiaceae > Frankia > Frankia sp. KB5. The sequence goes on from NZ_MRUJ01000200.1 coordinate 10,588, forward strand.
TGGCCGTCGCCACCTCGGGGGTGTTGGAGCGGGGCGCGCACGTGATCGACCCGCGCACCGGCATCCCGGCGACCGAGCTCGTCGCGGTCACCCTCGTTGGACCGGACCTCACCCTGGCGGACGCCTACGCCACGGCCGCCCTCGCCGCCGGCCGGGACGCGTGGACCCTGCTTGTCGATCTTGCTCGGGAGGGATGGGCCTGGCTGATCGTCGACGCCGTCGGTCGGCTGGACCATTCGGGGGGATTCCCCGGCCAGGTGGCCGCCGCCGCGTCCGCACCCCCCGCATCACCCCCCGCATCGGACGGGTCCCGTTCCGCGTCCGCCGGATCCCGATGACCGGTCTTCCCGGCGAGCAGGACGAGACTGGGTGGGTGGACCGTCCGATCAGGGTCCTCGTCGTCGACGACGAGGAGGCGATCACCGACCTCGTGACCATGGCACTGCGCTACGAGGGCTTCGACGTACGCGCCGCGCACTCCGGGCAGGCGGCGTTGACACAGGCCGCCCTGTCCCCGCCGGACCTGCTCGTGCTGGACGTCATGCTCCCCGACATCGACGGGTTCGCGGTCTGCGAGCGGCTGCGGCGATCGGGGCAGGGCGTGCCCACCCTGTTCCTGACGGCCCGGGACGCCACCGAGGACAAGGTGCACGGACTGACCCTCGGCGGGGACGACTACGTGACGAAACCGTTCGCGGTCAGCGAGCTGATCGCCCGGGTCCGGGCGATCCTGCGCCGGGCCGGGGCCGCCGACGGCGCGCCCACGCCGCTGCGTTTCGCCGATCTCGAGCTCGACCCGGAGACCCGCGAGGTGCGGCGCGCCGGGCGGCACGTCGACCTCACCGCCACCGAGTATCGCCTGCTGCACTACCTGCTCGCGAACGCCCGCAAGGTGCTCACCCGGGCCCAACTCCTCGACCACGTCTGGGGACATGACTTCGGCGGTGACGCGCGGGTCCTGGAGACCTACGTCAGCTATCTGCGGCGCAAGATCGACGACGTGCCACCCCCGCTGATCCACACGGTGCGCGGCGTCGGCTACGTGCTGCGCCTGCCGCGTTGAGCCGGCCGGTCCTGTCCCTGCGGGCCCGGCTGCTGCTGGCCCTGGTGGGCCTGCTGGCCGTCGGGATGGCTCTCGGCGCCGTCGGCACGCGAGGGGCTCTGGGGGCCTACCTGCGTGGCCGGCTGGACCAGCAGGTCCGGGACGCCCATCCGCTGATGGAGCAGTTGCTCCTGCGGGCCGGCGGGGACGGGGACGGGGATGACCACTACCCAGGTTTCGGCACCACGTTCCTGGTGGGCACCTACGGCGCGTTGTACGACGGCGCCGGCCGCCGGCTCGCCGAGGCCAGCCCCGGCCCGGGTGGCCCGGGTGGTCCGGGTGGCCCGGCGGCGCCGACGCAGCGTCCGGCGGTGTCGGCACGCCTGCTCGCCACCGCCCGGCTGCATCCGGACCTCGCGACCGTCCCGCTGTGCACGGTGGGCGCCGAGGACCATGGCGGCCGGTTCAGGATGCTCGCGGAGCGCTTCGACAACGGGTATGTGCTGATCGTCGCCGTGCCCTTCGCGGAGGTGAACGCCACCCTTGACCGGGTCACCAGGATCGAGGTCGTGGCGACCTCGGTGGTCACGGCCGCGCTGGCCGTGCTGGCATACGTCATCATCCGGCTTGGGCTGCGTCCCCTGACCCGGATCGAGCAGACCGCGGACCTGATCGCCCACGGCGACCTGACCAGGCGGGTCGCCGACGCGGACCGCCGGACCGAGGTGGGTCGGCTCGGGCTCGCCTTCAACGCGATGCTCACCCGGATCGAGGCGGCGTTCCGGGCGCGTGAGGTCTCCGAAGGGCGTCTGCGCCGCTTCGTCGGGGACGCGAGCCACGAGCTGCGGACCCCGTTGACATCGATCCGCGGGTACGCCGAGATGTTCCACCGCGGCGCCGCGGAGCGGCCCGAGGACCTGGCGATGGTCATGCGCCGCATCGAGGAGGAGTCCGCGCGCATGAGCGAGCTGGTGGATGACCTGCTGCTGCTCGCCCGGCTGGACCAGCGACCGGTGCTGGAGCGCCAGCCGGTCGACGTCGCGGCGATGGTCCGTGACATCGTCACCGACGCCCGTGTGGTGAGCCCGGGACGGACGATCGAGGTCGACGTGCCGCCGATCCTCGAGGTGCTCGGCGATGAGGGCCGGCTGCGGCAGGCCGTCGGCAACCTCGTCCGCAACGCCGTCGTCCACACCCCGCCCGACGCCGGGATCTCCGTCTCCGTGGGCCCCCTCGAAGCCGGCTCCCCGGGGCCGACGGGCGATGGTCCCACCGACGGGATCGTGGTCTCGGTGGTCGACCACGGCCCGGGCGTCCCCGAGGATGCCGTGGCCCACCTCTTCGAACGCTTCTTCCGGGCCGATGCCGGGCGGTCCCGGGACGCCGGCGGGACCGGTCTGGGCCTGTCCATCGTCGACGCCGTCGCCACCGCGCACGGCGGGCGGGTCGAGTACCGGCCGACCCCGGGCGGCGGGGCGACGTTCCGTCTCGTCCTGCCCGGTCCGTCRCAGCCCGACTGACCTGTTCACCTTCGCCGGAAACGGGCCCGGAGACGTGGCGGGCGCGCGCTAGGCGGCGAAGGGGGCGGAGTTCTGGTTCATCACCTCGGTCGTGCTGGCCGGCGCCCTGGGCCCGCGGCGATCCGGATCAGATAGCTCGGGTAAGATGGCCGTCACCACAGGTGATCGTCTTGAGGGGGTGAGACCCATTTCCGCTGTGTCAGGGTGGGTGCTCTCCTCCCGCGGTCGCGCGGTTCGCTCGAGGTAGGCGATCGGGAGGGTGCCCTTCGGCATCCCGAAAGGCTTCCCGTGTCGACATCCGGCCCTTCTCCTTCCTTTCTCTCCCCTTCTCGTCCGTCCTTTCCCTCCTCTTCTCGTCCGTCCTTTCCCTCCTCTTCTCGTCCGTCTTCCTCACCGTTTTCGTCCCTGCCGCGGTCCGTCGTCGTCACGCGGCTGCGGGCCGCCGGCTGCGTCTTCGCCGAGGACGAGGCACGGCTGCTCGTCAATGCGGCCCGGACCCCGGGCGAACTCGCCGCGATGGTGCGGCGGCGCGTCGCCGGTCTGCCCCTGGAACACGTGCTCGGCTGGGCGGAGTTCCACGGCCTGCGGATAGCCGTGGACCCCGGGGTCTTCGTGCCCCGCCGCCGCACGGAGTTCCTTGTCGATCAGGCGGTCGAACGGGTTGCCGGCCGGTCCCGGCCGGTCACTGTCGTCGATCTGTGCTGTGGCTCGGGGGCGATGGGGGTCGCGCTGGTGGCAGCCCTGCCCGGGATCGAAGTACACGCCGCCGACATCGAACCGGCCGCGGTGCGGTGCGCCCGCCGCAACCTCGCCTCCGCCGGTGGCCAGGTCTACGATGGTGATCTTTACGAGCCGCTGCCAGCCGTCCTACGGGGCCACGTGGACCTGCTGGCCGCGAACGCCCCCTATGTACCCACCGACGCGATCGAGCTGATGCCGCCGGAGGCTCGCGAGCACGAGCCGCGGGTGGCGCTCGACGGCGGGGCGGACGGGCTCGATGTTCTGCGGCGGGTGGCCGCCGAGGCGCCGCGGTGGCTGGCCCCGGGCGGTCACCTGCTGGTCGAGACCGGCGAGCGGCAGGCGGCATCGATCGTCGAAGCCAGCGCCCAGGCCGGTCTGATCCCCACGGTCGCCAGTTCCGCCGACCTGAACGCCACCGTCGTCATCGCCACCAGGCCGGCCGCGGCTCCCGTGTCCGCGGTGGGCGCGGCAGCTGGACAGCTGCCGCCAGTCGGGTAGGCCCAGCCCTTATCCGCGGCTGCCCGCGGAAAGGCCGCGGGCAGCCGGATGCGGCCGGATGCAATGGATGCGGATGGACCGAAGCCGTCCTCGGTGAATCCCCGGGACCTGCTCGTCAGCCAACAGGAGATGTTTCAGGGCAGGACGTCGTAGGTGTAGGTGTCGGTCATGTCGAGCACGCTGCGGGGGGTCGCCGGGGTGCTCGGCGTGCTCGACGTGCTCGACGGGGCGAACGGGGAGACCAGCGGGTCGTCGATCCGATGGCCGAGGAGGCTTGCCGGGGCGGTCATGTCCGGCTGGTACACGCGGCCGTGACGCCGCATCCAACCCTCCCAGACACGGTCGACGTTGCAGTGGTGCACGAAGAAGACCGGGTCGTTGGGGGACGACGCCAGCGACATGTCCCTGCCCCCGCCAACCCAGCGGTGGACCTGGTTGTGCAGTCCGGTGCCGATGAAGCCTTCGAGACGGTTGCGGAACCCCCGCGAACTCACGTTGAAGGGAGCCTCGTCGTAGCTCGCGAGTGTCGGATCGGCGACGGTGTCGAAGGCTGCGGTGATATCGGCGTTGCTCGGCAGGATCGACGATCCGAACGTGGCGCTGCCGAATCTACGCCGCACGCCGCGTTCGGCGACCTGCTGGAGCGCGCCGCTGCTGCTGGTGGAGATCCGTACCCGGAAGCTGGTCGGGTCGGCGGGGTCGAAGAAGAACGCACCGCCGGGGATCGGGGTRCCCTGGCCCCCGAAACCGTCCGGGGTGTTCCGCCACAGTGCCGAAGCAGCGGGGTTCGGCGCCGTGGCGGGGGCGGAGGGTGTCCCGTCGCGCGCCCAGTCCCAGTAGGGCAGCCCGAAGTTCGGGTCGCCGAGAACGCGCTGGAGGTGCACTTCCAGCCAGCCAAGCATGACCCGGTGCCAGGGCAGGAAGACGGGGCCGGCGTGCGCGGCGTTGCGGTTGCTCGGTGACCCTCCCGGGGGGACGGGGGTGTTCATCGCGATGACATGCCAGATGACGAACAGGTCGTAGGTCCGTACCGGTCGGCTCGGACCGGGGATGCCGAACTGATTCGTGCGCAGCGTCGTAGGTTCGTGTTTGAGGAGCTTGATTCCGCGGATATAGGCCTTTCTCGCGTCGTCGTCGAGAAGGATGTCGCGCCGGACGACCGCCATGTCATGCCCCTTCCGGGAGCTCGTCGTGGGCGTCGTGGGCGTCGTGGTGATGGTGCTCGCCCGGATCGCCGTGCGGGCCATGGTCGTCGCCAGAGGCCCCGGGGGAGAACTCCTCGGGGAAGGCGGTGATGATCAGGCGTACCAGGTCGACGACCGAGGGGATCTGATAGTTGGGCAGGCCGTGGCAGTGTGCCGTGCCGTCGTTGGAAACCCCAATGTGGACGTTCAATGGTTGGCCGTCGACGGTGATCTCGTAGGTGGTCGTGATGACGACGTGGTGACCGTCGAAGTCGTCCTCGCGGACACTGCGGGCCGGGTCGCCATGTACGTGTTCCGGCCGGGGAAGGCTAGCAAGATAGTTGGCGAGAAAGGCGGGATGAGTGACGTCTGTCGGGTCCGGTGGCATGTAGTTCCCCCGAATTCCAGGCGGTGCGGTGAGGTGGTGAGGCGGTGAGGTGACCAAGAATCTACCGACGGTACGGGTCTGGCAACGAGGTGTCGTCCAGGCGTCTGTGCGTCACGTGGGCCGGCGACGCCGCGGCGCCGCCGGTGCCGGGGATGCGTCAACCTGCCGACCGAGGTGTTATCGGATGGTCGACAGCGCCTTGTTCACGTCTTCGGCGTCGAACTCGACCGGGTCGAACTCGACCGGGTCGAACTCGACCGGGTCGAACTCGACCGGGTCGAACTCGTCTGCGTCCCGCAGGCCCAGCCATTCCAGGCGTTCGTCGTGTTCCGGATGGCCGGGGTCGCCGAGGACCTCGACGAGCTCGCCGATGCGGGCTGYTGATCGCGAGATCGTTGAGGTCCGCCTTGACCTGGGCCTCCGCCGTCGCTTGGAGAGGGCCGGGTAGCCGCCGCGCGGGATGATGTCATCACCGCGGCGGTCGCTCAGCTCGAGCCGATGCCCAACGTCCCGCCGGCTGCCGAGGTTCGGTCGATGAGAGCGGCGATGCCGTCGAGGATCCGGTCCACGCCGAAGAGAAACTCCTCGGTCTCCTCGAAGCCCGCCGGGCCGTCGCCGATCTCGCCCGCCCAGGCGATGCGGTGCAGCCGCGGATAGGTCCGCTCGTCGACGAGCTCGCGCAGCAACGCCTCGAAGCCCCAGACAGGCGGCGCGTCGCCCCCAGCCGGCCCTGCCTCCGCGTCAGCTCCAGCCCCAGCGCAAGGAGCCACAGCCGTCCGGGCCTGGGCGGCAGCCCGGGCGGCATTGTGGGCCATTCGGGCCTCGCTGAGGGCGTACGAGCTGAGCAGGCCGATCACGCGGAGTTTGTCGGCGTCAGACAGGCTGGTGCCGTCGAGGGTCTCCAGCCCCTTTTCGACGAAGGTCAGCGAATTCGGCGCAAGCGGGGGCGCGGCCATCGGCATCTGGGTGATCCAGGGATGGCGGTCGATCATCTGGCGCTGGACGATCACCCAGGCTCGCAGCCGGGCCCGCCAACCATCGCCCTCGATGACGAGGCTTTCGGCGCCCTGGGCGCTGGCGTTCCACATCATCTGGAGCAGCTCGTCCTTGGTGGCCAAGTGCCGGTAGAGCRACATCGTCGTGTAGCCGAGCTCCTTCGCCACGCGGGCCATCGACACCGCGTCCAAGCCCTCGGCGTCGGCGATCCGGGTCGCCGTCGCCACGATCGCGTCTACCGACAGCTCCGGCCGCGGCCCGCGCTGACCACGCTCGCGGCGGCCCCAGAGCAGGTCGAGGCCCGGCGGTAGCGGCGGTGACTTCTCGCTGACCATCGACCTCCCTCCTTGACTGCGAGAATACGGCTTGACGTCAACTGTATATGGCGCATACCTTTCATGTATGCCATACACAGTAATCGCGGACGGGATCCGCAAGTCCTACGATGGCCGGGCGGTGCTCGACGGCGTCGACCTGGCTATCGAGCAGGGTTCCGTCTTCGCGCTTCTCGGTCCGAACGGGGCGGGCAAGACGACGATGGTGCGCATCCTGGCAACCCTGGTCGCCCCTGACGCGGGGACGGCCGTGATCGCGGGCTGTGATCTGCTTCGCGACCCGGTCGGCGTCAAGGGCGCGATCAGCCTGACTGGCCAGTACGCCGCGATCRACGATCTGCTTACCGGCCGGGAGAACCTCGAGATGATGGCGCGGCTGCGCCACCTGCCCAGGCGCGTGGTCCGGTCCCGGGTCGACGACCTGCTGGCCGAGTTCGACCTGGCCGACGCCCGGGACCGCCGGGTGAAGACGTACTCCGGCGGGATGCGCCGGCGCCTCGACCTGGCGGCCAGCATGGTCAAGCGGCCCCTCCTGTGCCAGCGCGGGCACAGGCACCGCGGGCAGCGGACCTGCTCGCGTGACCGGGTGCCACCCTCAGAATGATTGTTCTCGATACCAATGTCATCTCCGAGCTCATGCGCGCAGCACCAGCCGACCGCGTCGTAAGGTGGGTAACCAGCCGACCCGGTGACGCCTTGAACACGACCTCGATCACCGTGGCTGAGGTCCGTTACAGCCTCGTCCGACTGCCATCCGGTCGCCGCCGTGAGTTGCTGATGGCAGCCGCGGACGATGTCTTCTCGGCGTTCCAGGACAGAGTCCTGCCCTTCGCGCCACGGCGGCCCGTCACTACGCCAGCCTCGTGGTCGAGCGTGAACAAGCCGGGACTCCGATCAGCGGCTTCGACGCCCAGATCGCGGCTATCTGTCGAGCCCGCAACGCCGTCCTGGCTACCCGCAACACCAGCGACTTCACCRGCCTGGGCTTGGAACTGGTCGACCCCTGGGAGGCCGAGGTGCTGCCCGCCGAACTGCAGGTTGCGTTCCGCCTCAAGCGCCGTCAGCAGGGCTAGCATCGGGCCGCCCACCGGCTGGTCCGTCGGCGGAGGTTCGTGGACGCCCGATATGATACGGGCTGCCCGTTCCGCTGCGTGCCCGAGGCGTCGCCGGGCGCTGGCCGTCACGCGCGGGACCGGGTAGCCGTCGTGCAGTCTGCTCGTGTCCGCATGGAGGAGCCCCGTGAGCACCCGGGTCGAGACGCTGGAGTTTCAGGCCGAGGCGCGTCAGCTTCTGCAGCTGATGGTCCATTCGATCTACTCGAACAAGGACATCTTCCTGCGGGAGCTGATCTCCAACGCGTCCGATGCCCTGGACAAGCTGCGCATCGCGTCGTTGGTCAAGGACGGCCCGCGGGTCGACAGCGCCGACCTGCGCATCGAGATCGAGGCCGACGTCAACGCTCGCACTCTGACCGTCCGCGACAACGGCATCGGGATGTCCCGCGACGAGGTCGTCGGGCTCATCGGCACCATCGCGAAGTCCGGCACGGCCGAGCTGCTGCGCAAGCTGCGGGAATCCGAGGACGGCGCGGCGTCATCCGATCTGATCGGGCAGTTCGGCGTCGGCTTCTACTCCACCTTCATGGTGGCCGACAAGGTCACCCTGCTGACTGGGAAGGCCGGTGAGAGCGGCGGCACCCGGTGGGAGTCCGACGGCGCGGGCACCTACGTCATCGAGACGGTGGACGACGCGCCGCGGGGAACCGCGGTCACGGTCCACCTGAAGCCCGAGGACAGCGAGGACCKTCTCTACGACTACACCGACGAGAACAAGATCCGGGAGATCGTCAAGCGGTACTCCGACTTCATCGCCTGGCCCATCCGGCTGGTGTCGGCCCCCGCCGCGAAGGACCGAGACTCGAACGACGACGGGACAGCCGAGTCCGGCGCCGGCGCCGAGAATGCCGGCGACCGGCCGCTCAACTCGATGAAGGCGCTGTGGGCCCGGCCGCAGAGCGAGGTCGACAAGGCCGAGTACGACCAGTTCTACCAGCACCTCAGCCATGACTGGACCGGCCCGCTCGAGGTCATCCACATGAAGGGCGAGGGGACGTTCGAGTACGAGGCCCTGTTGTTCATCCCGTCGCGAGCGCCRCTCGACCTGTTCACCCGGGATGCACGCCGCGGCGTCCAGCTGTATGTGAAGCGCGTGTTCATCATGGATGACTGTGCGGAGCTCCTGCCGAACTATCTGCGCTTCGTCCGGGGCGTCGTCGACACGCACGACCTGTCGCTCAACATCTCCCGAGAGATCCTCCAGCAGGACCGCCGGATCCAACTTGTGCGGCGCCGGCTGGTCAAGAAGATACTGGCCTCCATCAGGGCTCTTCAGGAGAACGACGCCGAGCGCTACCGCACGCTGTGGAAGGAGTTCGGCGCCGCCCTCAAGGAGGGCCTCCTCGAGGATGCCGACAACCAGGATGCGATCCTCGGCCTCGTCTCGGTGGACTCGACGCACGACGCCGATCGGCCGACCACGCTGCGCGAGTACATCGAGCGTATGAAGGACGCCCAGAACGAGATCTACTACCTGACCGGCGATTCGCGCGGAATGATCGAGAACTCGCCGCACATGGAGGCGTTCCGGRCCAAGGGCTACGAGGTCCTGATCCTGACCGACCCGGTTGACGAGGTCTGGGTCGAACGGGTGGCGGAGTTCGACGGCAAGCCGCTGAAGTCGATCGCGAAGGGCGAAGTCGACCTCGACACCGACGACGAGAAGAAGAGCAGCGAGGCCGAGCGGGAACAGCTGCGCAAGGACTTCGCCGCCCTACTGCCCTGGCTGGCGGCCAAGCTTGAGGACGACGTCAAGGAGGTCCGGCTGTCCAGCCGCCTCACCACGTCGCCGGCCTGCCTCGTCGGCGACACGTTCGACATGACGCCCGCGCTGGAGAAGATGTACCGGGCGATGGGGCACGAGATGCCACGCCCCAAGCGCATCCTCGAACTCAACCCGACGCACGCGCTGGTCATGGGCCTGCGCGCCGCACACGAACGGGACGCGGATTCCGCCGCCCTCGGCGACACCGCGGAGCTGCTGTACGGCATGGCGCTGCTCGCCGAAGGCGGAGAACTGCGCGATCCCGCGCGATTCACCCGCCTCCTCGCCGAACGCCTGGCGGAGGCGCTGTAGCGGCCGCCAACCGAGCGGGCCGTGTTTGTGCCGCGCGACGTATTCGACTTCGAGTGCGCCGAAGTGGCGCAGGCTGTCGACAGGAATCCTGCCGCGGTCCGTCAGCATGCAGGCGACCGCACACCGTAATGAGATTCGAACTCACTGTGAGGCGACAGCCCTGGCCGCGGGGCCGCGCCAAGTGCTGCGGGAAAATCCGAGCGCGACCCGTCAGCGACACCGGCGGGCGTTGAGCCGGGCGGCCTGGCGCGTCAGGTAATCGCGCTCGGCGAGGTTGGGTGCCTTGTGGGCCGCCTCGGCGTACAGCCGTGCCGCCGTCGCCAGGTCGCCGTCGCGCTCGTGGAGGTACGCCGCCACCGCGGCGTGGCGGGGCAGTGAGTCGTTCAGCGCCGCGAGCGCCGCCARCCCGGCGCGCGGTCCGTCGGCCTCGCCGACGGCCACTGCGCGGTTGAGCCGGACGACCGGGCTGTCGGTCAGACGCGCGAGCTCGTCGTACCACTCGACGATCTGGACCCAGTCAGTCTCCTCGGCGGTGGGCGCGTCAGCGTGGAGTGCCGCGATGGCGGCCTGGGCCTGGAACTCGCCCAGCCGGTCGCGGGCGAGGGCCGCCTGCAGGATCTTGACGCCCTCGGCGATCAGCTCAGTGTCCCACCGGCTGCGGTCCTGCTCGGCGAGCGGCACCAGGCTGCCGTTGGGCGCGGTCCGGGTGACGCGCCGGGCGTGGTGGAGCAGCATGAGGGCGAGCAGCCCCGCCACCTCGGGATGGTCGAYCGCGGCCGCGAGCTGCCGGGTGAGCCGGATGGACTCGGCGGCAAGGTCGACGTCGCCGGAGTAGCCCTCGTTGAAGACCAAGTAGAGGACGCGCAGCACGGTGGCGACGTCGCCGGGCTGGCCGAACCGCACGCCGGAGATGGTGCGCTTGGCACGGCTGATGCGCTGCGCCATGGTCGCCTCGGGCACCAGGTAGGCCTGGGCGATCTGGCGGGTGGTCAGCCCGCCGACGGCGCGCAGCGTGAGCGCGACCGCGGACGACGGCGTCAGCGAGGGGTGGGCGCACAGGAAGTAGAGCTGGAGCGTGTCGTCCACCGTGGGCGCGGGCCCGGGCGCCGGCTCCTCGTTGACGAGGTCCTCACGCCGGCGGCGGGCGGCGTCCGCCCGGGTCGCGTCGAGGAACCGGCGCCAGGCCACGGTGACCAGCCAGCCCTTCGGGTCCCGCGGCGGGTCGGCCGGCCAGACGCGGACCGCCTCGACCAGCGCGTCCTGCATGGCGTCCTCGGCCGCCGCGAAGTCGGCTCCGCGGCGGACGAGGATCCCTAGCACGCTCGGGGTGAGGCTCCGGAGCAGGGCCTCGTTTATCTGAGAGGTCACTCTGTGATGGTGGGCGGTGAGGTCAGGAACGGGCGCACCTCGAGCCACTCGTGGATCGGCTTCCCGCCCGCCCCAGGGGCGGCCGACAGGTCCCCGGCCAGCTCGATGGCGCRCTCGTAGCTGTCGACGTCGATCACCATCCAGCCGGCGATGAGATCCTTGGTCTCGGCGAACGGGCCGTCGGTGACCGGTGGGCGCCCCTCACCGTCGTACCGGACGAACGTCCCCTCGGGGGCAAGCGCCTGGCCATCGACGAACTCGCCGGTCCCCTCGAGCCGGGCCRCGAAGTCGTGCATGTACTGCATATGCGCCGAGATCTCCTCCGGGGTCCACTGGTCCATGGGCACGTTGTTGACCGGAGCCGGAGCGCCGCGGTAGTGCTTGAGCAGCAAGTACTTAGCCATCGTGTTTCTCCTCGGTGCTGGTGCTACCCATTTTGGTCACGTTCACCGCGGGGACGGAGCCAGTCGCGGGTTCTCGACATCGCCGGTTGCATCCCGAGCGCCGGAGTCTCAGCCGGTAAGACCCAACGGACGGCGGGTACCTTGGTGGAAGGACCCGCCTCCATGGTGGACGGAGCCTTGACGGTGTTGAACATCAAAAATGAGGAAGCCCAGCGTCTGAGCCGCGAGCTTGCGGAGYTGACGGGGGAGACCGTCACGACGGCCGTGCTCGTCGCTGTCCGGGAACGCCTGGAGCGGATGCGCGCCGACCGCGACGAAGGTGAGCAGCGAGCGGCCCGCATCGTTGCCCTGGGTCGTCAGACAGCGGCCGCGGTGCCCCCGCCCGGCCTGAGCATCGAGGATCTCTACGATGAGCATGGGTTGCCAGCGTGATCGTAGACTCGTCGGCACTCGTCGRCACTCGTCGGCTCAAGGGTGAGGACTTCGTCCACACTGATCTGATCGCCGCGGAGCTGGACGACGAATAGGCACACCGACGAATGACCGGCTGAGTAGGCATTCCGTTGGCTTCTGACGCACCAGGCTTTGCGGGCCAGCGCCGCTTCTCCCTTCGTTTTGGCTGGGGACTTGAGGATCTTGCCGTTCTTGCGCCAACAAGCGACATCCACGTCGTCGTGGACGTGTTGTCATTCAGTATGGCGGTGTCGGTCGCGGTCGGGCACGGGGCGCGCGTCTTTCCATACTTCAGCGAGAGTTTCTGGCCGCCGGGGGTTCTCGACGGCACGCTGTCCCTGCCCACCAGCGTGGTGGTGCTCACCAGCGCGGTGATGCCCACCAGGCCCGGCCTTCTTCCGCTTGATCGTGACAGCCTGCCGCATGTCCCCTTGGCTAGGGCCAGTCGTCGCTGCGGCCCGGGACGCCCGCATCGATCACTTGCACCTCGTCGGTCACTCGCTCGGCGCCGTCGTGGCCACGGCCACCGCAGGGCTGTACCCGACAGGGTAYGGTCCCTGACGGCGCATGCCGGATGGATCAGCGCGGACCCGAGGATGGCGTTCCAGTTCGAGCTGTGGAAGCGGTTGGTGTTCGTCGACCCCGCGGCGATCGCGCAGCTGCTGTTGCTCACCGCGATGGGCAGGGAAACCCTGGACGCCTGGGAGCGGACCGATTTCGAGCGGGCGAGGGAGGCCTTCGTCGGCCTGTTGGACGGTGCCGCGGCCGGTTTCGCCCGGCAGTGTGATGCCGACACGACCATTGAGCCTTTCCGCGTAACCGATCGTCACGTTTAGTGATCACGTCGTTCGATCATGCTCGATGTGCAGGAGCACGAGAGCGGCGGCGACAATCTTCCCGATCTTCCACGGGTAGACGCTGACGTTGCGCAGCGCCTTGAACGTCATCTTCAAGAGCGAGTTCCCGCGTTCGCCGACGGCCCGTTGGGCGTTGTGCGCCTTGTTGGATGCTTTCTGGTCGTCGGTGAGCGAGCCACCCTTGGGCTTCAGCCACCCTTGGGCTTCTTGATCGCGACGGTCACGGTGTCGCGTTCGCCTTCGTAGCCCAGATCGCCCAGGACCGGCAGGCCTGCGGCGATCCAGACCGCCAGCGC
>NZ_MRUJ01000201.1:0-11903 GCF_002099325.1 Frankia sp. KB5
CGGGTGGGGCTGGGCGCTGTCAGTGGTGAGAGCTGGGACCCGCGTAGAGGATGAAGGTGTGATCGATGCCCTGTTCCGGGGTGCCGGTTTTGGGTCCGAAGGAGGCAGGTAGTTCGGACTCGGTGTACCGGTCGTCGCTGGCCAGGTAGATCGCGATGGCCCAGTGGTCGGCGGATCCCTGGTAGCGCAGGCGCAGGATCGGTGTGGGGTCGCGATGGCCGGGCAGGACCGCGCTGACGTAGCAGAACTGTCCGCGGTAGCGCACGACCGGCTCGCCGAGCCGCGGCCAGCCACGGGTGACGTGGGCGATGATCCGCTCGGTGACGGCGGTGCGGGTGCGCGGGCTGGGTGTGTCGGGCACGCCGTTGATGATGGGCCCCCGCGGGGCGCGTCACGGACGGGTGCGGCGTGTCGCCTACGTCGAGGAGACGACCGGTTTCATAGGGTCCGGCGGTGACCTTGCCGGCGTCCTGGGCCGTGTTGCTGGAGATGTTCCGTCTGGGGTTTCGCCGCCGGGGCACGTTCACGCTGTTCACCGTGCTGGCCACCGGGATGGTGGCGCAGACCGGACGGCGCAGTGTGGTGGGGATGCTGTCCGGGGCGCGGATGGCCGGCGTGATCTCGTTTCATGCCGCGTGCCGGTTCTTCTCCCACGCGGTGTGGGACGTCGACCAGCTGGGGCTGATCGCCGCGCGGCTCGTCGTGCAGCGGCTGGTGGATGACGACGCGCCGGTCACGGTGGTGGTCGACGACACGCTGTTCAAACGGTGGGGTCGCAAGGTCCATCACGCGTTCTGGACCCATGACGGCGCGGCCCAAGGCGGCCGGAAGATCGCCCGGGGGAATCGGTGGGTGGTGGCCGGGATCGTGGTCCGGCTTCCGTTTTGCACTGCCCCGGTGTGCCTGCCGGTGTTGTTCCGGCTGTGGGCGGGTAAAGGCACCGCCAGCCCGGTCGAGCTGGCCGGACAGTTGCTGGGGCTGATCGCGGCCGAGTTCCCGGGCCGTCGCCTGCACGGGGTTGGCGACGCCGCCTATCACGGCAAGCCGCTGTCGTACAGCGCGGCGTTGGCCGGCAGCCGGGTCGTCCACGTGATCCCGGCCACCACTGGCGCCGCCACGCACCGGCAGGCGCGGGCGGCCCGCACTCAAAGGCGCCAGGCTCGGCAGGCCGGCCGCCGTGGCCGCGCAGGTCGCCGACTGGGAGAAGGTCACGGTTGCCCGGTACGGCCAGACCGAATCGGTCCTTCTCGCCGAGGTGCCCTGCATCTGGTACGGCAGCTTCGGCAACACGGTGGGCCGGTGTGTCCTGGTCCGTGACGAAGGCTCGGTCAGGCCTTATGACCTGGCGCTGTTCACCGTCGATACGACCGCCACCGCCGCCGGGGTGGTCGGGCGCTACGCGGTGCGATGGTCGATCGAGCCAGCCAACGCCACCAGCAAGCAGCAGACCGGTGTCGGGCAGGCCCGCAACCGGGTACCCAAAGCCGTCGAGCGGACCGTGCCGTTCGGCATGCTGGTGCAGACCTTGGTCATCATCGGGTATGCCCTGCACGGCTACCAGCCCGAGGACGTGCTCGCCCGCCGGCTCGCTGAGCCGTGGTACGAGAGCAAGACCGAACCGTCCTTCGAAGACATGATCGTCAAGCTGCGTCGAACCTTGATCGCAGCCAGATTTACCACGGTTCGCCCAGGTCACGTCGACCCCGATCTATTACGGGACTACTCCCTGGCCTGCGCGGCAGCCGCCGCGTAGGTGCGAAACACGAGAGAATACTCACATGCGGAAAACGACTGGCTCCTCGACCGAGGCAGCTGACACCAACCCGAATGCAGTCGAAGCCCCAGGAGTCTTTCGACTTCCCTTACTAACTGTCACCATCAGCACCGAGGATCCCGACGACGCGCGCATGGCGCTCGACTACTGGCAGCACCCGGCCGGCACTCATCTCCCGGGCCATCCCGTGTGGACCGTCAAGGTCACCGACCTGAGGGCCAGGGCCAAGGCGAGGGGGAGGAGCGGCCGGATCGACGAATACATTCGGTCCTTCTGCGTCGCTACATATGAGAAGCCAGACTGCGCGGAGTGCGGTGGTAGTTTCGTCGCAACCAGTCGATATCAGCTGCAAGATAAATTGTTTGACCGGTGTAGCACGTGCGTCGCGCTCTCCGACTCCGCGGCCACGGCCTCCGCGAGCGACCTGGGCGATCGCCCGATAGCCGCACCTGAGCCGGTCGTCATCGACAGTGCCGTGGCGAGGTTCTTTCCCGTCGTCGAAACGCCCGTCTTTGTGGAGGACCTACGGCGCTGCAACACAGCCTGCCTCACGGTACTCAATGCGCTGGCGCGGTATGCTCCGGGCTCCGATCCGATACCCGCTTCCGCGAGCCCGGCCTGGGGGCGTCCCCTCACGCCCAACTACTGCTACAGTTATCTCAGACACGCTTTCCAGTCGGGTTTTCTCAGCGTCCACCCGGCGTCCGACAAGAATTCTTTCGTTTGGCCTGAAGGTGAGAAAAAGAAACCCACCATCGCCGACATCGAGAGTATCTCCTGGTACCTCATCGGCAGAGGAACACCTGCAGGGCGCGCCGCCTACATCGACCGGGCGRTCGCTGAAATAATCGCCGGACCTTGGACCCTTGAGCAGCACGACGACGTCATTGAAGCCGCCCGAGGCTTCCTCACAGCGGAAGTCGAAGCCTACGTGGAACATCGACTGTTTGAAGCAGGATCAAGCGGTTACGACGTTGATGACTTGACGATCCTGGGAACAGTCGCTGATTCGATCGCCGAGCGCCACGGCCTCGGCCGTCTTTTCAAGTTTATGGCAGGGATCRCCCCGGATCTACCCGGGCAGGTAAACGCGGGCGAAAACCGTGTCGCTAGGCGCACCCTRCATCGACTAGCTGGCTACGCGAAATGGGCGGATGAAAAAGAGATCGAAGGCTACAAGTCAAGTCCGCACGACTTCCCACTTTCTGCGGCAACTCTCACCCTGTTCGAGAACCTGGGATTCGCGAATCCTGTCGCCGTCACCCTGACGGACGTCCGTCAGGTCGCTTTTGGAAGGCTCGACGCGGATGGCCGGGCCAAGGTCTTCCTGCGCAACGGACCATCAGATTCCGACGCGGAAGCGGCGCTCACGATGCTGACTGGTACCTATGTTCCGATGGTTAGCAATGGGATGAATACCGGCGATTTTCCCGCGAACTCTGCCGCGATCGAGGCGCTACTCGAAGTGCTCGGCAATACGGTTGACGTGGCCACAGGACATGTTAAATGGGGCCTACCGGCGGGTCGCGCACTTCAGATTGCATACTACGGTCTCGACCACCTGACCGGCCTACTCCCCAACTCCTACAAGCCCCTGGTCGGTGACATCACCGGGAACCAGATCCGATCAGCCGCCGACGAAGTACAAAACATCATCGAACGAGCGTTGACTGCCCGCCTGACAGCCGACACTGATGAGATAGCCCGCCTCCGAACGCTTACATGAAGCATCGGCAACGCGGCGGTCGACTTGCTGGTGCTTCGACCATTGCGGTTGAGGGCTGGTGCGCGACGGGTTAGGGACTGGCGGCCGGAGTCGCGGCGCGGCGATCGATGATCGCGTCGAGTCCCGTCAAATGCGGGCCTCGGTCTACGGTCGTGACCATATGGGCCAGTGCGTCGGTAAGCACGTAGGCCGACGTGTCCGTTCGCGCGACCAGGTTCCACCGGTTCCTTCCGCACAGAGCGACCGGTAACCCCCGCCGTTCGACAGATACGAGCGGATTCAGCCGGTACGCACCGGAGGCTGTCGCGGGTCCGTGAAAACTGGATCAGACATTCGCGAACCGCGACGGTCGCTGAGAAGGCCGCCCGCTGGGAGGCGGACCAGCCAGGCATGCCGCCGGAGATCTGACCGACGATCACATCTCCCAGCGCGACCGAGATCGAGCGCGCCTTGGCCTCGCTGCCGCTTGGACGCCCCCGCATGTCACCGAGCGCCCTTGATTGGTCGGAGAAACGAGCTCGCCGGAAGATCAGGCCGATTACCACACGAAAGGTGCGAGCAACACCCCCGCACGTGGGCACTGCCGCGCAGATCCACCATCGCTCCGATCACCTTGGGCTGGTCGATCACGCGACCCACCGGGCCGGGCTGCGCGGAATACGTGGAATGAAATGGCCGCCAGCGGCTCTCGCGACGGAGAAACGATGTTCCTCGAATCGAGGGTGCCTCGGCACGGGTTTGCGTGCGAGATTCGTTATCTCACCACCCTGGCACCGGCTTCACGCGCGATCCGCAGTCCTGGTGCATGACGAGCTGTCCGGCGTCGGCCGTCGGCGTCGATGGGATGCCCGCCTCCTCGATGGACTCGCGGCCATCGCGGCCCGTTCCCCGGCATCTTCCCCGCGACGACGTCGCTGCATCGCCGCCACCAGCGAGATCGGGATCCCGGCACGCCCTGAACCCTAGCCAGCAAGCGCTTCTTCCATCGACGCGCATCGGACGACCCGCGGATCCAGCTGTTCCGAGCGCGATGGACCTTGCGCTTCATCCGTTGTGAGCCTTTGTGACCGACGGTCGTGTCTGTCGTCTCGAATCGGCGCGCGGCGGCGATCGCCATGATGCCGCCTCCGCCGCCGTCGGTGAGTGTCGTGGTGGAGACGGACGGTGGGCGGTGGCGTCTGTTCCGGGAACCGTCCCCTGGCGGCCGAGCCGTCGCCCGCTACCTGCCGCAGAAGGACGGCAGAAGGACGGCGGCCCGCAAGAGCAGGTACGCGGTTCGGCGTGGCAGGTAGAAGAGGAGCTCGGGTTTCGCGCTACCCCTCGCCGTCCATCTCGCGTTGCGCGACGACGCGGCCGCGTCGCCACCGGACTGGCTGCCTCCCGGCGAACCCGCGGTCGTGTCCGGCGGCGCSCTGTCCGACGACCCGAGTCTGGTCGTTCCTCGCCGGCACCACCGGGTGTAGGTCTCGCAGTCCGGTCCGCAGACCTACGGCAGGCTGCAACGGCCTCAGTCCCCCCGCCGCCACCGCCGCCCGACGCGCCAGGCCCGCCTTTCGACCTGGATCTCTGATCGGACGACGGAGAGAGATCCCCACCCGGYGCCCGCCGGTACTCGGGTCCCCGCCGCGCCCGGAACGTCGCGCCCGCGCCACTACCGCCCGAGGCGCGTGGGCCGATGGCGGCGCCGATCACCCCGTCCGCGCCCGCTTCTGCATGCATGGCCGCCCGACGCTGTCAACATCGTTGATTATCTATCTGCTTCACGTCAGGCAGGTGCGGTGCAGGCAGACGCCCCAGTTCCCCGGAACTCGCGGGGCATTCCGGCCACGGAGGTCTCTGCACTTCATCCGTCATGAACCTTCGTGTGCGGCGGTCGCGTCTGTCGTCCCGTATCCGTGTGCGGCGGTGATCGCGGTGACGTCGCCTTCGCCGTCGTCGGCGAGTGTCGTGGTGGAGACGGCCGGTGGGCACTGGCGTCTGTTCCGGGAACCGTCCCCCACTGGCCAGATCGTCGCGTTCTACCAGCAGCAGAGCGACGGCCGTCCCCGCGGACACATCCGCGGTTCGATCTGGCAGGTCGAAGAAGAACTCGGGTTCGCGCTGCCCCTCGACGTCCATCTCGCGTTGCGCAGGGACCGCGCCCCCGCGTCACTGGACTGGCTGGCTCCCGGCGAGTTCCCGCTCGTATCCGGCGGGATCCTGCCCGACGAGCCGAGCCAGACCGTCCCCCGCCGCCACCACCGGGTATACACACCACAGAACGGCCCGCGGACCTACGGCCAGCTCCAGCACGCCGCACCACCCGTGCGCAGCTGGGAGAACCACCAGTACCGGCTGGAGATCCTCGGCACCGCCCCCACCCGCGAACCCGGCCCGCGGCTCACCCTCGGCGCCTACCGCGTCTGGGTCGACGGCCGCATCATCCTCGCCGGCSASGACCTCGACCTGACMACCRTSGACCCGMYSTCCGACRMCGCCCTKCGCCGCCTCGCCSRGCAGYKSCTGTCCTGGGAACGRGCCSCCCGCGGCTACACCGCSCGSCAGAYCRCRTTCCTCCAGRACGAYCTCGCCGMCCTCCAGRCMGCSCTCGCCRTMCCGGYSSCMCCSTACCCRCCCGGCACCCGCATCCRRGCACRSGGCKYCRCGGACGSRACCRCCKCACTSGGCACSRYCRTCACCACCGCMCGCGACARCACCGGRAMCCTKCACTACRTRTGGCGWCCCGACGTCTACGACCTSCCCGGMCACCCCTWCCGSMACCACCACRTCGACCACACCCTGRCSTCCCCSGAMCRYCTCGTCGAACCCACCCTGSAMGGCCCGGACACCGCSRTCGACGGCCCCAACGCCCCGATCGTCCTCACCTACGGCGCCCGGATCCGCACCATCGACCATCCCCACATCGACCAGGGCACCGTCACCCGCGCCCTCATCGGCCGCGACGACCTGATCTACGAGATCCAACCCGACGGAGAAACCAGCACCGTACGGATCTCCGCCCTGGACGTCGAACCCATCGCGGGAACCGCCTGGCCGACCATCGACGCCATCCTCGACGCCCGCGCCACCGCAGACCTTCCCCTGGCAGACGACGAGATCCTCGTCGCCCTCCGAGAACTCACCACCACCACCCGAGGGCCGCTGGGACCTGCGGTGAACTATCCCGCCCGGCCGCTCCACTCCTTCGACGTGACGCTCGACCCCGACTCCCCCGACCTCCCCGCACCGACCTTCGACTGGTTCCGCCGCGACGCGGCCACCCGACCCGCGTTCCTGACCGTCAACGGCGACACGGTACGGATCATCGACGCCGCCCACGGTTTCATCGACGTCAAAGCGGACGTGCTGACAGCCGCGCTGCGTCGCTCCGACACCGACCTCGCCACCCTCCTCGCCCAGCATTCGACGGTGGAACTGGACGGCGCCGAATCACATCTCACCAAAGCCGCCCTCGCCGCCGCCCACGTACCCGACATCACCACCGCCCCCACCGCCGACGGGCCCGGTCCACCCCCACCGGCGGCGGGTGAACCGGACCCGCCCTTCGAGCTGGACCTCTGACAGGACGGCGACAACCGAGACGACCGGAAAGGAATGGTTTCGCCGCATGGGGCCGGCGCCCCCGGGCCATCCCCCGTTCAGAGAAGCGTGACGACGACGATGAAGGCCACGATCAGGACGACGGCCACCAGACCGACGACGACCGCCAGCCGATCACCGGTGTGCAGCGCGCCGGAGATGTCCTGGGCCAGGTCCCATTCGGGGTCCCCGTCCGGCACCCACCCGTCCTCGAGAAAATCGCCGCCGCGTCCGCGACCGCCGCGCCCATGCCGCCACCGCCAGGGGCGCGCGGGCCGACGACGCTCACCGCCCGACGCGCTCACGGCTTGCGGGCCACAGCGGCAAACAGGCTCACCGCCGCGTCGCTCACCTCAACCGGCTCCGCGCCGTCCGGCCGCCAGCGATGCGCCACCACCACCCCGGGATCGACGACGTCCAGCCCGTCGACGAACCGCTCGACCTCGGCACACGTCCGGGTATGCGCGGTGATCCCATGGGCGCGGTACTGCTCGGCGGCCCTGCTCGCCGACGGATCAAGATCCGCCGTGACATGGCTCAGGACCAGGTAGCTGCCAGACGGCAACGCCCCGAGCAGCCGCCGGACGATCCCGTGCGGATCATCCTCGTCGGCGATGAAATGCAGGATCGCGACCAGGAACAGCGCGACCGGCTCGGACAGGTCGAGCATGTCCCGCACCACGGCCGCGTTCAGGATCCGGTCGGTGTCCCGCAGGTCCACGTCCAGATAGGCCGTGCGGCCCTGCGCCGAACTCGCGAGCAACGCCCGGGCATGGGCAAGCACAATCGGATCATTGTCGGCATAGATCACCCGGGCGTCGGGGGTCAGAGCCTGGGCGGTCTCGTGCAGGTTCGGCGACGTCGGAATGCCCGTTCCCACGTCGACGAACTGGCAGATGCCCCGCTCGGCGGCGAGCATTCGGACGGCCCGGGTCATGAACGCCCTGTTCGCCCGCGCCGTCGTCGCGATCGTGGGGAACACGGCCCTGACCTTCTCCGCAGCCTCCCGATCGGCCAGGAAGTGGTCCTTCCCGCCGAGGAACAGGTCGTACATCCGAGCCGGGTGCGCGATGGACATGTCCAGCACCGCCGGATCGGCATTGTCAGAGTATGAGGTCACCGCAAGGCCCTTCCCGCCGGCCCGCGGAGACCGCTCACTGACCGGACCCAGCGCCCCGACGGCCCCCGTCCCACGATGGCCTGTCTCGTGGACGGGCCACCCCTGGGGGAACTCGATCGGAGATCGAGGCTCGTACGGACCATCCGGTGGGCGYCCCAGAAAACCGGTGATGATCTCCGACGCCCGCGTCATGTCCCTCACCAGGCGTCCCCCACCGCGGGCGACGACCAGCCGATCTCGACGTCCGACGCGGGACGGAGAAAGCGGGCAGGACCTCGAGGCCAGCCCGTCTACGCGGCCCCACCCGGTCGGCCGTGACCGGCCGAGCGCACGGTGGGCGCGTGCCACCCCGCTACGCGCGAACATCCGCGTCCTCAGGACTCCAAGCGCCACCGAGCAAGGCGATGGCGCGGTACAGCGCGTCCGCGATCCTCCTCGCTTCCGCGATGGTCAGCCCGTCAATGCCGCCGTCCTCCTCGCCGCTGAGATCCAGGGCGATCACCGGCTCTCCCGGCGTCATCCCCGTCACGTACTGGCTCAGCGTGAGATGAACCGCGGCCTCGCCGCGCAGGCCCTCGATCGCGGGCAGATCGATCGCGGCGACCAGAGCGGTGTGGAAATCACCGCCGTTGTCACGCAGGTGCAGATGCCCGGGCAGCTGCTGGCACCACCGCGGGCAGCCACCGCCGACGCCCACGGCGTCGACGGTCAGGGACTGCACGCCCCGCCCCGGTTCTCCAGGCGAGCGGCGTCGCGAAGGCCATTGCGCCACCAGTCGACAGCCCACCAGACCACGAGGAAGCCGTAGACACCACCGGACATCTGTCTGCCCCGTATCAAGGCGAGGACGGCGAGTGCGGTGTACGCACAGCACGCCCGCGGGGCGATCACCCGCACCAGCAGCCGGCGCGAAATCCCCCGCGCGCCACCGATGACATACAAGGCTAGCAGCGCCGACTGCGCAACAAAGAAGCATCTGACGGCAACATCCACCGCGTTCACCTGAACGTCTCCCGGCCTTGGACACGCACCGCGACGCCGCGCCGGCTTGCGCGCCCGGCCGCTCTCTCGTCGCAGGGGAACGCAGCCTCACCGGCGGCGTTGACCTCCCGCCGCTTCACCGCGCGCCGGCCAAGCACGTGGAACTTCCTCAGGGGCAGGATGTCCGATCGCGGGACAGATTGATGGGGTGCGGCAAGCGCACGCATGGGCCTTCTCCTGAACTATCACCGAGGGCAGTGGGGCAGTGGGACGGGAGGCATCGCCACCATCGTGGCCGCCAGGCAGACCGAGAACATTCCCACCACCACGAAGGACTCGTTCCACCGTCCCGCCGGCCCTGAGCTGGGCAGACACGTCCCGTCGAACGCTTCTCTTCGTCCGAGCATCTCCCCATCACCCTGCTACCGGGCCGGCCAGCGCACCGACGGCGTGCCTCCACGTGCAGGTGCCGATCGCTGTCTACGCCAGACGCCGGCGGTAGGTCAGGACACGGCGAGCAGCCTCAGCAGTGCCTGGTGGTAGATGGCCTGGACGAGGGGAATCGACGCCAGGTCGGCGAACAGCCACCCGTGGCCGGGTCCTGCCCCACGGCCTCGTTGCGCGCGGACGAGTCCAGCTGACCAGATGCACACGTGGAGAAAGACAGGCCCCGCTACGAAGAGATGACCGCCTTCACGGATGTTCTGCCAGGTCAGCGGGGTTCTGTTGCGTGGAACGGCTTGTTCGTGATGGCGGGAATGACGATCTACCGCTGTCCAGGCGATCGTGTAACAATCCCGATTTGCCTACCGACAGTGAGGACCGGGCCCATGGCGGAGATCGACTGTAGAACGCACCGCGGCCACCCCGACCTAGCGGAGGATACCGAGCCGCTGGCCCGGCTTCTCCGCTCGAGCGCCCTCTCCGCCGGACCCAGCCGCTTCTCGCAGGGTCATTCCTGATGGGCGCCGACAGCGCCGACCCGGTGAGGGTCGAGGGGCCGAACGTGGCACGGGTCTACGACGCGCTGCTCGGCGGGGCACACAACTTCCCGGCCGACCGCGAGGCCGCAGCGAACATCGAGCGGACGGCGCCGAGTATCCGCGAGGGCGCCCGGGTCAACCGGCTCTTTCTCGGCGAGGCGGTCCGCTTCCTCGCCGGCCAGGCCGGCATTCGCCACTTCCTGGACATCGGGTCGGGCATGCCGACGATGGGCAACGTCCACGAGGTCGCCAGCGAGCAGGCCCCGAACACCAGGGTCGTCTACGTGGACAACGACCCGGTGGTGGTAGCCCACAGCCAGGTCCTACTCACGTCAACCCCGGGCGCGGCCGCCGTGGAGGCCGACCTCGCCGACCCCCCGGACGATTCTGGACGATCCGCGGGTCGCCGCGATGCTGGACCGGGCACAGCCGGTAGCGTTACTGCTCGTCGCGATCCTGCATTTCTTCCCCGACGACACCGGTCCGCAGCAGCTCGTCGCGCAGCTGCGGGACGCGCTGCCCGCCGGTAGCTACCTGGTCCTGACCCACGCGACCGGCGACGGGCAGTCCCAGGACGTCGTCGAGGCCGCCGAAACCTATCGGCGTACGACCGCGCGGTTCCAGCTGCGCAGCCGCCGCGAGGTGCTGGAATTCTTCGACGACTGCACGCTGGTCGAACCGGGACTGGTCCTCCTACCGGGCTGGGAACAGGACCGGCAGCGCCGTCGCACCACCACCGAGGATCGGCTGGCGGTCTACGCCGGCGTCGGGCGGATCTGGTGACTCTGTCCTCGCCGGGCCAGGCCCGGCTGTCCGACCTCGAGGTTCGGCGGCTGGTGGCGAAGGCCGAGGCGCGGATCGCCGCCGCCGTCGCTCGACTGTGGCCGCGGTCGGACGTGGCATTCAGAATGACCGTCGCCGTGGATGGCGCGTTTCGACGCCAGGTCAGTGTGGACGGCAGGTCCCTGTGCGCGACAGTGCGCCCCGAAGCATCGGACCTGACCAGAATGGCCAAGGGTGACCACGAAGCTCTCACCACCGTGCTGGCCGCCACGGAGGAGGGCGCGCAGAGTCGGACGGAGCGGGAAGCCGAGCAGCTCCAGGCCCTGGCCACCTACAGCACTCTGCGTGTCGCGACTCCCGTCGCATACCGCGACGGGGTGATGTTCACTCCATGGGTGACCGGTACCAGCCTGGCTGGCCGGCTACGGGCCGATCCGGCGATGCTCACCGAGCTGCTGGCGGCGCTGATGGACGACCTGGCCGAGCTACACCACAACCCGGCGGATCAGCTCCTCCAGGTCGCGGCACCCATGGGCGGCCGAACCGCGCCGCGGATGGTCACCGACGCGCTTAGCCGTTTGCCGGCCGACCTGCCCACCGCACCAGTGACAGCGGGCGAGGCCGGACAGGTGCGTGCGCTGGTGGGCACCCTGTCGGTGCGCCTCGGTCGATTGGCGGCCCAGCTGGACCCGACGATGTTCGCCCGCGCTGGGTTGGCCTTCGGTCTGCTCGCCCCTTCCCGGGTCCGCTACCGCGCCCCGGAGGGTCGGGCGGTATTGGGGTCGGCCGACCTCGGACCGGGCGGGGACATCGTGGACAACGCCACCCTGCTCGGCCACCTGCACCTGCTCACCGTCGCCGGCCCGCCGCCACTGCGGGCCGAGCTCGCCGACGGGATCGAGGCGTGGCTGTCGGGCCGGCTGGCCGCCTGCCGTGGCACCTGGCGGGAATGGCTGT
>NZ_MRUJ01000202.1:0-10341 GCF_002099325.1 Frankia sp. KB5
ACACCAGCCCATCCTCGAGCAACAATGGCTCCGTGTGATGCTGCGTCCGAGAGGCCACCAGGGGCCGCAGCCCCAGGGTCCTCCACCCCGCCGACTGCGTCGCAGGAGAACGACGGCGAACGGCGTGCCCTCAGTCGCACTGCGGCCGGCTCCGACGGCATCTTCGCCGACGTCGTCCTGACCATCGGYGGCACATTCAAAAGGATCAGCCCAGATGCTGACTACCGCGCGAGGAGAGTCAATCCCAGCCACGCCGATCTGTTCGACGGCCTTGTCCGTCGGGCGGCCACCGTGCAGGTCCTGCCCCTGCCATGTCCTGGTTGAGGCGCGTGGGGCGACACGAACGGTGCTCGTCAACCGCGGCGATCTACTCTGCCCAGAACKGATGGGCTCCCGTCGACCGGCTCGACACAGCCACCGTTGTCGCTCGCGCCTCCCGGGAACGCATGCGCTGTTCCGGTCTGTCATCTGGAAACCGGGGCGGCATGAAGGAGCTGACACTAGCCTTGGGACCAGGCCAGCCGAGACGAGCGAACGTGATCAACCAGTGGGCGGTTCACCGCATCGGTGGAGGCGAGCTCAAGCGCATCCCAAGCACTGCGCCCAGAGTGTGCCTTACCACGCCAGATCTCGGCTCCCTCCACCTCGCCCCTTCGGCCCCGACAGGCGGAGGATGATGGCGATCCGTCGGCGACCTCCGGTCTATTCTCAGAGCAATCGGCCCGTTACAGTCCTCCTGTGCGCCTTCGCACGATGCACTGCTGCGACAGCGCGGCGGACCTCGCCAGCCTCTGGAGGACGACGTCGTGGGCAAGCCTGGCCGGCGGGTGGAGCAGGACGAGTTGCGCGCGCGGATGCGCGCGGGCGGGATGAGCCACGACGAGATCGCCGTCGAGTTCGCCCGCCGCTACCACTACCGTCCCCGTGCCGCCCACCGTCATGCCCGCGGCTGGACCCAGGACCAGGCCGCGGACCATATCAACGCCCACGCGGCCCGCAGCGGCCTCGACCCCGACGGCACCGCGCCCATGACCAGCCCGAAACTGTCCGAAGTCGAGAACTGGCCGCTGCCAAACAATCGCCGCAGGCCCACGCCTCAGATTCTCGCGCTGCTCGCCGAGGTCTATGGCACCAGCGTGCAGAGTTTGATCGACCTCGACGACCGTGAGCAGCTACCCCCGGCTGACCTTCTGCTTATCAACCTGATCGAGACGAAGGGCGTGCCGGCGAGCGCGGTCGGTTCGTCCACGCGCGGGGAGTCGGCGAAGTCCGAGGTCGCGCCGATGGTGGACGCGCCGAGTCGCCAGCAGGTCCTGCTCGCCGCATCGGCGCTCGGTGTCGCCGCGGTGCTGCCCCGATCCCGCGCTGTCGCCGTGCCGTTCCCGGCCGCCCGATCCTCTGTCACACCAGTCGCGGAGGATCCCCTCGCTGATCTGAGGGAAGCGGTCACGGTGCCGGCGGAGTGGTCTGGCGAGCGAGAGCCGGGCGCGGACGCACTCGCCGAGGTGGATGCCCGCGCGCGGGAATGCCACCGCCGCTACCAGCAGGCCGATTACGACGGAACGGCACGCCTTCTTCCCGCGGTGGTGCGCGATATCGAAGCGCTCAGCGCGTACCAACCGGCAGGTGCCGATCAGCAAAGGATGCGACGCACGCAGGCCGTCGCCTACATCGCCGCCGCCAAGCTCGCGACCAAGTCCGGCGCCCATGATCTCGCGTGGCTGGCGGCGGACCGTGGGCAGCACGCGGCCCTCGCCGCGGACGCTCCCGCGTTGCTGGCGACCGCGCGACGGCAGATCGCCTGCGTCTTCCACGACCAGGGGCGGCTGGTTGATGCCGAACGGGTGGCCCTCGCCGCGCTCGACGCGGTGACCCGACGGCCAGGCGAGGAGAATCCGCGTGATCTCGCGTCGGCGCGGGGCGCGCTGCTGCTTCTCGCGGCAGTGACAGCGGTTCGCCAGGGCGAACGGACAGCAGCCCGTCGCCGGCTCGCCGCCGCCGCCGAGCAGGCAGCGGTGCTCGGCCAGGACGACAACCGGTTGTGGTCGGCGTTCGGCCCCACGAACGTGGCGATCCACAGCCTCACCGCGGCCCTGGCGTTCGACGATCCGACCGAGGCGGTGGACATCGGCACCCGGATCGATACGCGGCTACTCCCGTCGGCGCTGGCGGGCAGGCGCGCACGGCTCCACGTGGATCTCGCCGACGGACATGTCCGGCTCGGTGACGACCAGTCCGCGGCAGTACACATCCTGGAGGTCGCCCGCAGCGCACCCCAACTGCTGCGGGTCGACCCCGCGGCGCGGACCTTGCTGACAGCCCTCATAGGCCGCGCACGCGGTTCCACCGCCCCGGTGCTTCGTAGCGTCGCCGAACAGGCCGGACTCCCGCTCTGATGGCTGTCTCGCCAGTGCTGCACCTCGTAGTCTGCGCGGCGCCCCCCGCAACCCGGATCGAGGAGCTAGTCCGTCACGTCCACGGCAAAGGATGGGCGGTCTGCCTCGTCCCGACCCAGCTGGCCGCCACGTGGCTGGACGTGCGCGGCTTGGAGGAGCTGACCGGCCATCCGATCCGTTCGCGTCCTCGACGGCCGGACGAGCCCCGCTTGCCACCCGCGGACGCCGTGGCGGTTGTCCCCGCGACCTTCAACACGATCAACAAATGCGCGGCGGGGATCAACGACAGTCCGGCGATGGGCATCGTCAACGAGGCGATCGGACTCGACCTTCCCGTCGTCGTCGCCCCCTACGTCAAACCCACCCTCGCGGCCCACCCGGCCTTCACCCGAGCCCTGCACGACCTGGCTGCCTACGGCTTCACCGTCCTGGGTACCAATGCCATTCAACCTTGCGACGGAATGGCCGGTTTTGCCTGGCAACCCGTCCTGGACGCCCTGCCCCACAGCGCCCAGCGGCGAGACGCCGACGTGGACACCGGCTGAAACGGCCAGATTTTCGACGGCTGGCCTGCGCGACATCGAGGCGCGACTATCCGAACGATCGGCTGCGTCTCCGAAGGAACCGGGGCTGTTGACAAGCATCCCGCGGTCGTGCTGAAGACCTACGGCTACTCCCACCTCAAGGACCTGATGGTCGCCACCGACCTGTTCGAGCTTCAGCGCAGCGGCCCAGGAAAGTCCGGCGCCGTCCACGCACGCGTCAAGTAGACGCTCACCGCGCGGCGGCGGCGAGCCCGGCTGCCCGCCCACGGCGACCAGATCGCCTACATCCCCCGCCCCTCGGCCCAGCACCAGCACCTCCTCGACATCCTCGGCGTCGACCCAACCCGGCCACCTTGATCAGAAACCGGGACGGTCACCGCATCGAAACCCCATGTGCGGAAGACAGGTCTAGTGCAGCGCCTCAGTAGTTCCTTGCCGGTTGGCGCCCGGGTTGATCGTTACTTTTGGTAGTCGGTGAGGTGAACGATGGCGGYGGTGTCGTACGCCTCGGTGGGTGATCCGATCCGGCTGCCGGTGACGAGTACGGCCGGGGTGTAGTCCTCGGTGGCCGGGTCGTAGAGGGCGAACGCCCAGGCGTCGCCGCCGAGGTACTCGATCCGGCAGAGCCGGATCTGTTCGTCGTGCTCGTCACCCTCGCCGGCCCAGGCGCTCAGATAGCCGAACCCACCGCGCCACCGGATCGTGATCTCCTGCAGGACCGGGTGGGTCTGGGAGGCGTGGTGGTCGACGGTCCCCTCGACGAGGTCCTTGAGGCGTTTTGCCGGTACGGGCATGCCTGCCAGTGTGACCGCCTCCGCCCGCCGTGATGGGATCACCTCCGTGGCCGGTGCCAAGGGCCRCTGCCCGCGGCTCACCGCCTGCCCCCGGTGAGCGGCTCGCGGGCCCGTGACCTGGGGCTTGCGGAGCGGTGAGCGGCTGATGGGCCGGGGCTGGCGAACGGTCGCCGAGGCGATGACCGTCAAACGGCGCAGGAAGATCGACCAGATCATCGCGGCGGGCAGCAGCGAGGCGCGCCTCGTGCGGCGGGCACGGATCGTGCTGCTCGCCGCCGGCGGGGCGGGCCCCGCGGAGATCGCGCGGGTGGTGGGCTGTTCGCTGCCCACGGCCCGGCTCTGGCCGGCCCGGTTCGGCGCGCGCGGGATCCCGGGCCTGTTCGACCGGCCACGGCCAGGCCGGCCGGCGGTGCACGGCCCGTCGGCCAGGCTCGCGGTCCTCGCGACCGCGACCGCGATCCCGCCATCGGGGCAGGCCGTCTGGACGCAGCGCACCCTGGCCGCCCATCTGGCCGGCCGTGGCTTGCAGGTCTCGCCGGCGACCGTCGGGCGGGTCCTGGCCGAGGCGGAGGTCCGCCCGCACCGGGTCCGTGGCTGGCTGCACCGTGCCGACAACCCGGAGTTCTGGCTGCGCGCCAGCGAGGTCTGCCGGCTCTACCTCGACGGGCCACCCCCCGGCACGCTGCTGCTCTCGGTCGACGAGAAGACCGGGATCCAGGCGAAGAGCCGCAAGCATCCCGAGATCCCGGCCAGGCCGGGCCTTGATGCCCGCCGCGAGTTCGAGTACATCCGCCACGGCACCGTCTCGATCCTCGCGGCGATACACGTGTTCACCGGACAGGTCCTCACCCACCGCATCGCACGCAACAACTCCCGGACGTTCCTCGACTTCCTCGTCACCCTCGACCAGGCCATCCCGCCTGACCAGCGCATCCACCTGATCCTCGACAACGGGTCCAGCCACACCTCGGCCGCCACCCGAGCCTGGCTCGCGGCCCATCCCCGGTTCACGGTGACCTACACGCCGAAGCACGCCAGCTGGTTGAACATGATCGAGCAGTGGTTCGGGGTCCTGACCCGCCGGCTGCTGCGCCGCGGTGACTTCACCACCCGCGAGGACCTCGAGGCCCAGATCATCGACTTCACCCTCGCGCACAACGAGACCGCCGAACCCTACCGGTGGCGCTACGACGCCGAGGCCGAGCACGCCCGCTACCTCGACCGACACCCCACCCAGCAGCCGGACCACTCCACGCAGGACCTACCGAAGGCCGCCTGACATCACAGACCGTGACTAGACACCCGGGAAGGAATTACTGAGGCGCTGCACTAGAGCCGGTTCGCCCAGTACCTGGCCAGGCGGCATGCCGCGCCGCCGAGCAAGCTCGAGACAACATCGACGAGACTGCGTGTCCACCCGGACACGCAAAGGCAAGATGATGGTCGGACCCATATGATAGACTCCATCAAAAGACATTGACCCCTACGATCGGTAGGTTGATCGATTGAGTGCCTCTCGTCGGGCCTGGTGGGCACTCGCCGCCTTGGCCCTGGCCTCGCTGACGATCAGTCTCGATGCCACGGTGATCAATATTGCGCTGCCCACACTTGCGCACGACCTGGCTGCGAGTGCGTCGCAGCTGCAGTGGTTCAGTACGGCCTACACCCTGGTGGTTGCGGTCGGCCTGCTACCGGCGGGTCTGGCGGGCGATCGTCTCGGGCGGCGCCCGTTTCTCGTCGGCGGTCTGGTGCTGTTCGGTGTGGCGTCGGCCGCCTGTGCCTTTGCGGGTTCTCCGGCTCAGCTGATCGCGGCACGCGCGCTGCTCGGACTCGGCGCGGCGATGATTATTCCGCTCTCGGTGGCGGTACTGCCGGTGTTGTTCACCGAGTCCGCGGACCGCGATCGGGCTGTCGGTATCTGGGTGGCGGCGAACGCGATCGGGTTGCCGCTTGGCCCGATCCTCGGCGGCTGGCTGCTGACCACCTTCTGGTGGGGTTCGGTTTTTCTGATCAACGTTCCGCTGACAGTGGTGGCCGCGATCACCGTCGCCTGGTGGGTACCCAACTCCCGAGATACACGCCAGCGGTCGCTCGACTGGCCTGGTGTGGTGCTGTCCTCGCTCGGGCTGCTGTGCCTGACCTATGGGTTCATAGTCGCCGGTCGGCAGGGGTGGACGGACCTGACCGCACTGACGGCCTTCGTCGGTGGCCTGGCAGTGCTAGTGATCTTCGTGTGGTGGCAGCGGCGGGCGGAGTCCCCGCTGATCGACCTGACGTTGTTCGGGGATCGCAACTTCCGCTCCGGCGCAGTGCTGGCGAGCGTCGTGAACTTTGTGCTGTTCGGCGTGTTGTTCGTGCTCCCGCAGTACCTGCAGTCGGTCCTGGGTGCTGACGCCCTGGGTTCAGGACTTCGCCTGCTGCCGATGATCGGCGGCCTCGTCATCGGCACGCAGTTCGCACCCGCGCTGGGCCGCCGTGCGGGCACGGACTCCCTGATCGGGGCCGGCTTCACGCTGCTGACCATCGCGCTGGCGTGCGGGGCTTTGACGGGACGGGGAAGCGGATACGGCCTGGCGGCCGGATGGATGGCGGTCCTGGGGCTGGGGCTCGRCTTCTCGATGCCGACGACCATGTCCCTGGGTCTGTCGGCGTTGCCGGCGACGCAGGCAGGTTCGGGTTCGGCGCTGTTGCAGACACTGCGCCAGACCGGTGGCGCGATCGGGACCGCGGTGCTCGGCGCGGTCGCGATCGGGGCCTACCGGTCACGGCTGCCGACGGACGGTGTTCCTCCCTCGTTCGCACACGAGGCAAGGACGAGTATAGCTGGCGGAATAGCCGAGGCCGACCGGCTGGGTGACCTCCACCTAGTGGTACAGGCGCGCGGCGCGTTTGTCCACGGCATGGACGTCATGTTGATCATCTGCGCCGCCATCGCAGCAGCAGCGGCTGCCACAGCGATGGCCACCCGCGCCGAGCGGCGCGACGCGCTACCCGGTTCGAAAGCCGATCGACGAGAATCCAGCCATGAGTCACTCACCTGAGACGACGCGGCCGGGTCTGCGGGAACGCAAGAAGATCCGTATCCGAGCCGCGATTCGCGACAACGCGATGCGATTGTTCCTCGAACAGGGCTATGCCGCGACGACTGTGGAGCAGATCGCCGACGCGGCCGAGGTCTCGGCCAGTACCTTCTTTCGCTACTTCCCGTCCAAGGAGGCTGTGGTACTGGCCGATGACCTGGACTCGCCGATGCTGCGGGCTTTGCAGGACCAACCTTCCGGGCTGGGACCGTTCGCGACCATGCGCGCTGCCATGCAGATCGTGCTGGCAAGCCTGACCGCTGAGGACTATGAGCGGGAGATGGCTCGTACCCGGCTGATCCTTGCCGAGCCCGAACTGCGCTCCGCCATCGCGAATGAGTTCTCCCGGACGGTGGACATGTACGCCCGTGTCCTGGCGGAGCGCGCCGGCCGCGCACCAGAGGACTTCGAGGTGCGAGCATTCGCCGGCGCACTGGTCGGCGCGATGMACRCTGTATCGGGTCCGCCTGYGGATCTCTACTCATCCGGTAAGCGTGTGCTGGACTATCTGGAAGCCGGCATGCCCCTGTAGGAACAACACCCGAAAGGCTGCCGACGAATACCAGAGAAGACGGGTGGAAGTATATCTACCAACACGAATCTATTGGGGCATCTGTCGAGAGGAAGCCTCGATGCCCCGGAGTGTACTTTCTATGAAGTGTTGCACCCGGTAATGCTCTCCTACTCGTTGATGGTGTAGACCGCAGCGCGACCCAGAAACGGACGGATCTGTCATGGCAGCTAGCAGATATATCTTGCCAAGCATTGTCGAGCGGACCTCGCGCGGAGAGTACAGTACTGATCCGTACTCAAAACTTCTCAAGGAACGGATAATCTTCCTCGGCGCGCCCATCGACGATGTCACGGCGAACGACATCATGGCTCAACTGATCTTTCTGGAAGGTGAGGATCCGGATCGCGACGTGAGCCTGTACATCAACTCTCCTGGAGGCTCCTTCTCTGCCCTCGCGGCGATCTACGACACGATGCAGTTCATCCGACCCGACATCGCCACAACGTGTATGGGTCAGGCCGCATCGGCGGCGGCGATCCTCCTCGCCGCCGGCGCACCCGGAAAGCGCACGGCACTGCCGAACAGTCGAATACTGATTCATCAGCCTTCCGGACAGAGTGAAGGACAGTCCAGCGATCTCGAAATCCAGGCACGCGAGATTCTTCGCATCCGGACGCTTATGGAGGAAATTCTGGCTCAACACACCGGCCGTCCACTCGAGCAGATCCGAAGGGATATCGAACGCGACAAGATCCTCACCGTCCAGGATGCCGTCGAGTACGGGCTCATCGACGAGATTATTCCCAGCCGCAAGGCCTCGTCCCCGCGCCGCCCGCTCTGAGGCCAGCCTCGATCCACGGATCCGACACCGCCCCCCGCCTAGAGTATCGGGCGGCGTGATCTGGAGAACCGCCACTGTAGATACGGTAAGCGAGGACTCAAAATCGTGATCGACAAACCTGGGGTTCCTGCCCTGACCGAAGCCGAGAAGGATTTCGTCGATGCCTATCTCGCCATACTCGACCGGGTTGGTCGAATAAATCCGGGAGCCGGTATAGGGAAGACTTATTCGGCCCTGCGGGCCGCGCAGGCGCTCGTGAGTGATGCACAGGAGCTGCGCGAGACCCTTGATCTCATGATGGGGAGGGGAGAGCGGGAGATTTTCGGAGATGTTCTCACCAGGGCGCTGCTGGAACTTGACGGTAGCCGCCGCTCTCGCCGAGTCTTCATTTCTGCGGATCGATRCCCAGATCTGGACCGGCATGAGGGGGATGTCACATAGCCCAAGTGACTGCAAGCCTGGAAGCGGCGCGTGGGTCACGATCCTGGCCCGCCCGCGTCCAGAGGAAATCCCGTCGAGAGCCTCGTGAACCGCCGCGGTGGACGGGGTCGGCTGCGCCAGGCTGGGTACCAGAACCTGGAGGAGCTCCCGGGGATGAGGCATCGACCAGGATGTACTGTCCACCGCGAGCTTCGTGTGCACGGCCACCCGGCGGGCAGGATCTGCCCACCGGCCTCTGCGGCTGCTTGGATTTGGTTTCACAGAGACGGTTAAGTCACACCTTCACCGCTCCGGCCTGGGCACCGGGTGCTCGCCCAGGGGCACGCATGATCGGCAGGCTGCGCCAGTTCCGCCGACTCCGCACCCGCTGGGAGCGCCACGCGGACCTCCACCAGGCCTTCCTCACTCTCGCCTGCTCGATCACCTACCTCAGAAAACTCAAAGGATCATTCTGAAACCAGCTCTTACCGCGTAGCCGTCGACCTCCTCGTCGCCCGCGTCCCCTCGACCTGGGGATCGTCGGCTGCGGCGGCGAAGGCGTCGGTCGACGGCATTCGGTCGCCGACCGACCGCACGCGCGGAGCTATCGCCCTGTTCCCTCAAGCTCTCACTACGGGGATGACAGCGCGGGTCCCCGATGACCTGCCAGCCGCAGACGGCGCCCGCCCGTGCGATCCACAGCATCCAGCATCGCATTCCTCAGGTCTCCGCCGGTTTCGGTCGAGCAAAACATCACCCGCCGAGTGGGAAATATCCGGTAGACACGCCTGCCCTGCCCGTGGGGCAACCAGACCGTGAACAGCGCCGAGGTGATGATCCGGTTCTCCGATGAACAGGGCGTCACAACGCTGAGGATCTGGCATGGGGCCCGTCGGCCGTGGATTCCTACACCCTGTATCGCCCGCCTCGTCCGGGACATGCCAGCCTTCTACCTCGAGGTCACCAATCGAGGTGTGAAAAGGTTCACTGTCCGCATGTCCGGAGCCGGGTCCAGCGGAATGGATACCGGGCGTGACGTCGGAACACCTCCCCGGCCAAGGAGAACTCCCAGGTTAAGGCCCTGATGTCCGCGTCGTGATCGGATCCCGGCGTACGTTGACTAGCCAATATCACCTACTCTCCGTTAGACCCTTGCCACATGTTGCCCGATGTGGTTGTATGAGTAGTGCCGAACAAATTACCCGTTCGACCCGGGGGTTCGGTAATCGATACCGTATGTCTGCATATCGGGTCAGCGCCGCCCGCATCCACCAGGCATGGTTGTATGTCGGCTCCGTCAAGCAGTCGGCCTTTGTGGACACTACAAGTTCGACGGTGAATGGCGTTCGACGTCCGAAAGGCGAACGACTTTGACCACTCCCCTTCGGGATCGCGTGCCCGCCGCCCTGTTTCGCAGCTCACGGCTGGAGTCCGACTCATCCGGCTCACCCTCTGACGAGTTATACATTCCGGTATATGCGGATTCGTGTCTGCATGCAATAAACGTGATGCGTGCAGGAAAAGAGCATAGCCTCGGCTCGCCTGGACCGCTCGTTATTGCCGCGTGTCCACGCTCCAGTACCCAGCAGCCCACTCTGACAGGTCTCACAAGTACCAGGTCCTCGGGTCAGGCCGTCACCCAGGTGTGCCTTTCTCCTCGCCGCTACGTCCGTCGGCGCCGACCGCGATACAGATGCCGACACCCGAGACGACTATCCGGCCGTCCGGAGTCCAGGGTGACCCGCAAAGTC
>NZ_MRUJ01000203.1:0-6846 GCF_002099325.1 Frankia sp. KB5
GGCCGGGCCTTCGGCCCGCCCACCCACGCCATCACCGAACTCTTACCGTGGCCCGGAATTCGAGAGAGCCCGTCAACAGTTCTTTCCCGGCATTTCACCCCGGCTACCCGGAAAGCCGCCGATAAAACTGAAGGGGTCTCGGCGCAAAAAATAGCGACGGCGGCGAATAGCGCTTCCGGAGTCGGGTAACCTTCCCTCGGCGGGCAAGAGGTCGAATCTGTTGAGAGAGGTTATTTCGTCATGAGAATGCGTAGGACCGTGGGTCTCCTCGCCTCGGCCGGAGCCGCCGGCGCGCTGACGCTGGCATCGGCCCTTCCCGCGAGYGCGGATTTGAACAGTTCGAATGTCTTGATCGGCGGCGTCGCCAGGTGCCCGGCCAGCGCCGCGGCGGGCGTGGCGGTCCGCACGACGGCCGGCGAGTTCGACTCGTCCGGCGTCGGCGCCGGCGGCTTCTACAGCCTGAGCCTCCAGCAGGTTCCGGTGGCCGGCACGAGCGCCACCTTCAGCGTCCAGTGTTCCGACAGCTCTGACAACTACAGCCGTACCTTCCCCCTCCAGAGACCGTTCAGTGGAAAGTCGGTCACCATAAACTTGTTCTCGTAACCGGACATCTCCGTTGAAGACTCGATGAAATGATCTGATCCCTGGTCCGCTCGGCAATGCCGAAATGGCCGCCACCGGAATCCGGTGGCGGCCATTTCCGATCCCGGGTCCTGGCCTGGGGGCGGTTTTCCCGGCTAGGCCAGCCGAGTAGTGGTGTGCCCGGGTCAGTGGTGCGTCCGGGTCAGGACGTGGTCTCGACCCGGCTGCCGCCGACCCCTTTGACGACCCGGATTTGGTTCGGGATGCGCTGGCGCAGCTCGGTGACATGGCTGACGACGCCGACGAGCCGGCCGCCGGAACGCAGTTCGTCGAGAACGGTCATCACCTCGTCGAGGCTGTCCGGGTCGAGCGTGCCGAAACCCTCGTCGATGAACAGCGCGTCCATCCGCCGGCCTCCCGCCTCGGCCGTCACGACGTCGGCGAGCCCGAGGGCCAGTGACAGCGCCGCCTGGAAGGTCTCCCCGCCGGACAGGGTGGCGGTGTCGCGCCGCCGGCCGGTCCAGGCGTCGTCGACCAGCAGCCCGAGGCCGGCGCGCCGACGCTTGTCGCGGCTTTCCCCCGCGTCGTGCACCAGGGTGAACCGACCGCTGCTCATCGCCGCGAGCCGATGGCTGGCGGCGGYGGCCACCTCTTCCAACCGGGCCGCCAGCACGAAGCTGGACAGCGGCATGCGCTCGGTGTTGGCACCCCGCCCGGCGGCCAGATCGGCGAGGCCCCGCAGCTCGTCCGCCGCCTCCCGCAGCGGATCCAGGGTAGTGAGCTTCTCGGTGAACTCCGTGACCAGCGAGGCCAGCCGTTCGGCCCGTTCCCGGGCGCGTGCGGCCGTGGCGAGCGCGCTCTCGTGGACCTCGCGGGCGTCGGTCACGGCCGTCTCGTGGTCGGCCAGCGGGACCTCGGTGTCCGGATCGACGGCGAGATCCTCGCCCGCCAGCCTGGCCCCGACGGCGACGAGCTCGTCCCGATGGGCCCGGGCCTCGTCCGCGGCGCGGCGCATCCAGTCGGAGTCCCGCACGGCCTCGGCGGCGTCGTCCAGGTCGGAGAACCCCGCCTGCCGCGCCTGGTCGAGGGCGGCCGTCCCGGCGCGGATGTGTTCGGCCCGGGCCTGCTCGGCAGCCAGGGCCGCGGCCTGCGCGGCCTCGTGATCGGCGGCGAGGGCGGTGACGGCACGGCGGCGCGCGGCCAGGGCGTCGGGGTCGCATAGCTCCGCCGGAACGCCGGCGAGCCGTCGGGCGGCGCGGTCCCGGGCGTCCGCCGCGCGTTCCCGGGCCGCCTGCGCCGCGGTCCGTGCGGCGGAATGGCGGGCCGCGGTCTCCTTCTCGTTCTCGTGGACCTCGCGCAACGCGGCCTCCGCCGCGGCGAGCTTCTTCGCCGTCCGGGTCCGGGCGCGGACCGCGTGGGTCAGCACGGCGGCGAGTTCATCGAGCCGATCCGCGACCGGCGCCCCGGAGCCGCCCAGCAGCGTCGCGACCGGAAGCGCGCGGATCTCGGCGAAGGCCGCCTCGACGCGGTCGTCCGGGTTCGCGCTGTGGTCCGGGTTCGCGCTGTGGTCCGGGTTCGCGCTGTGGTCCGGGTCCGTTGGGCCGACCAGGTCGGCGTGCAGCGCCCGGACCCGGGACTCCCAGTGGGCCACCGCCCGGCTCGCCCTCGTCGCGGCGTCGGCGAGCCGGTCCGCCTCCTGCCCGGCCGCGGTCTCGGCGTCCTTGCTCACATGGTCGGCCCGGGTCTCGGCCGGGTCGGGATGCTCCAGGGCCCCGCAGACCGGACAGGGCGTGTCATGGACAAGCGCGGCGGCGAGTTCGGCGGTGATGGCGTCGAATCGCTGCTGCCGGAGGTCGGATGCGTGGGTCCGGGCCGCGGATGCGTCTCGTTCGGCCTCGTCGGCCACGGTCCGCACCTGCCGCCCCTCCCGGACGGCGGAGGCCAGCTCCTTGGCCCACCGGGCCCGTTCGACCAGGCCGGGCAGAGCGGCGCCGGCCCGCCGGGCGACCTCCACCCGGGCCTCGGCCGCGACGCGGGCGCGGGGCAGCGTGACGCTGATCGCCTCGGCGAGTTCGGCGGCGGACCGGGTGTAGGCGGCCGTATCCTGGTCGGCCCCGGCGGCCTCCTCGGCGTCCCGCTCGGCGGCGGCGAGGGTGTCGGCCAACGTTCCCAGTCGCCCGGTCTCGGTGTGGGCGAGGCGGGCCAGGCGGGCGAGTTCCTCGGCAGGTGCTTCGGCAGGTGCCTCGGCAGGCCTCCCGGTGCCCTCCTCGGGCAGCGGTCCCGAGGGGGCGGGTTCCCCGGGAAGGAGCCCGGATGGATGGCGTCCGAGCCGGTCCCGGGCGTCGCGTTCGGCGGCCTCGGCCCGGTGGACCTCGGCGGCGCGGCGGTGGACCTCGCCCAGGGCGGGTGCGACGACGGCGGCCCGGCGGGCCGCGTCCAGCTCGGTGGCGAGCAGCTCGATCCGGGGCGCCTGTGCCGCGAGCTCCTCCTGCCGGGCGGCCAGTACCCGGCGCTGCCCGACGCGTCGGGCGAGGTCGCGTGCCTGGTCCAAGGCCTCCTCGGCCGCGGTGCGCCGCGCTGCCGCCGCGCCGGCCGCCTCGTCGGCCGAGATGGCCGCCGCCGCGGCGGTCCTGGCGAGGTCCGAGGCCCAGCCGGCGTCAGCCGTCGGATCCTCCGGCTCGTCGACGGCCGCCACCTGCGAGACCCGGGCGGTCACCCGGTCGAGCTCGGCGCGGGCCAGCGCCAGCCGTTCGGCGGCGATCTTTGCCTGGTCCAGCAGACACTGCTCGGCGTATTCGAAGCGGTTGACGTGGAACAGCCGCTTCAGGAGCTTCTCGCGCGCACCGTGGTCGGCTTGGAGGAAGTCGGCGAAGCGTCCCTGCGGGAGCATGATGACCTGGAAGAACTGCTTGTCGCTCATGCCGACGAGCAGGTCGATCTCATGGCCGACGTCCTCCATGCGGGTGGCGACCGTCTCCCAGCCGCCGGCGCCGTCGAACCGTTCCAGCCGCGCCGTCGGATGGGCGCGGGTCGTCCCGCCGCCGCGTTTCGGCTTGTCCCAGGCGGGGCCGCGGGTGATCCGGAAACGTCCCGCCGCCACAGTGAACTCCAGCGTCACCTCCGGCCGTAGGGATGCCGCGGCGTGGTGCGAGCGCAGGTCCGGCGGCCCGGAGACCTCCCCGCGCATCCCCGGCACCCGGCCGAACAGCGCGAACCCGACCGCGTCGAGCAGCGTCGTCTTGCCGCCCCCGGTCTCCCCGCAGAGCAGGAGCAGGCCGCCGCTGCCGAGGACGTCGAAATCGATCTCGACGGTGCCGGGGAAGGCGCCGAACGCCGCCAGGGTCAGGTGGTGGGGACGCATCAGGCGACTTCCTCCTCGGCCCGGCGGGCGGCGCCGAGGGCTTCGGCGAGCAGAGCACGTTCCCGAGCCGAGGGAGCGCTGCGTACATGGGCGACGAAGGCCTCGGCGATCTCCAGCTCCGAGCGTCCCCGGGTCCGCCGGCCGAAGCTGAGTATCTCGTCTGGTTCCGTCTCCGGTTCGTGCGCGAGCCGTAGGGCGAAGGGGAACCGGTGCTGCAACCGGGCCATGGCGTCCATGKGGCGGACGGGGTCGGTCAGCACGGCGGAGACGAAGTCGGCCTCGTGCGGGGCATGGGCGGGGTCGGTGAGGAGGTCGGCAAGACTGCCGCGCAGCAGGGTCATCCGCCGCCGGGCGGGAACGCCGATGCGGGTCACGTTCCCCAGCCCGGTCGGACCGATCTCGACGAGCAGCGACGCTTTCGCGTCGCCGGACTCCGAGAAGGAGTAGGCCAGTGGCGATCCGCTGTAGCGGACGGACGGGGCGATCGCCTGTGGCCGGTGCAGATGGCCGAGCGCGGTATAGGTGATCCCCTCGAACAACCGGGCCGGCACATTGCCCACCCCGCCGACGCTGATGTCGCGTTCGCTCTCGCTCGCCGCCCCGCCGGTGACCCAGGCGTGCGCCACCACGACGGACCGGGCATCCGGATACCGTGCGAGGTCGGCCCGCACCGCGTGCATCGCCCGGTGCATCGTCGCGGCGGGGATCCCGGCGGCCGGGACGTCCGAGCCAGATGGCGCCTGCGCCGGTTCGGGAAGCTGGGAGTTCGCCGCCGACGGCTCCAGGTAGGGGATCGCGTACACCCGGACCGCCCCGGCGGGATCCTCGACGACGACCGGATCCCCGACCGCGGCCGGATCCGTCCGGATGCGGACGCGGGGGTCGAGCAGGCCGGCCTTGTCGCCGAGCCGGCGGGCCGCGTCGTGGTTGCCACTGATCACCACGACCCGGGCGCCGGCATCGCGCAGTCGGGAGAGCGCCTCGTCGAAGAGCTCCAGCGCGCCCACCGGCGGGATCGCCCGATCGTGCACGTCGCCGGCGATGAGCACGACGTCAACGCCCTCGGAACGGACGACGTCGACGAGATGATCGACGAAGGCCGCCTGGGCCGGCATCAGGTCGTGACCGTACAGGCCACGCCCGAGATGYCAGTCGGACGTGTGCAGCGCACGCATGCGAGCACGGTAGGCAATCCCGTCGAGATGATCGTCATGGGGGTCCGAACTGCGCGCCTTTCTGGCTGTTCCGGTT
This sequence comes from Frankia sp. KB5, assembly GCF_002099325.1. Taxonomy (NCBI): domain Bacteria; kingdom Bacillati; phylum Actinomycetota; class Actinomycetes; order Frankiales; family Frankiaceae; genus Frankia; species Frankia sp. KB5. The sequence continues at coordinate 5,195 of NZ_MRUJ01000203.1, forward strand.
ATCACCGTTCCGGGTCCCTGCCTGTCGCGGACCTGGCGGATCGCGGATCTGGATAACGGGATAAGGAGATGAGCTGGATAACGGGATAAGGAGATGAGTAGGTCGCGGATGCAGGGATGAGCAGGTGACGGATGCGGGTGTAGGTGACGGATGCGGGTGAGGAGCGATGAACGGCACGACCGCCGAGCCACCGGTAGCCTCGTAGCGGCGGGCAGCGCCGCGGCGCCCGCCTAACGGAGGACCCGAGATGAGCACCTCTGCGGAGGATGTCCGAGGCAGCGCCGTCCGTGCCAAGGCGGCGGCGGCCCTGCTGGCGCCGCGCAGCCGCGCCGAGAAGGACCGCGCGCTGCTCGCCATGGCCGACGCGTTGATCGCCCGTTCCGCTGAGATTCTCGCCGCGAACGCCGAGGACCTCGCCGCCGCGCGGGCGGCGGGCACCGCCGGGGCGATGGTCGATCGGCTCACCCTCACCCCGGCCCGGCTCGCCGGCATGGCCGACGGCCTGCGTCAGGTCGCGGCGTTGGAGGACCCGGTCGGCGAGGTCGTGCGCGGCCGGGTGTTGCCGAACGGGATGGAGCTGCGCCAGATCCGGGTCCCCCTCGGTGTCGTCGGGATCATCTATGAGGCCCGGCCGAACGTCACGGTGGACGCCGCGGGCCTGTGTCTCAAGAGCGGCAACGCCGCGTTGCTGCGCGGGAGCGCCTCCGCGGTACGTTCCAACACCGCGCTGGTGGCGGTGCTGCGCGGCGCCGCCGTCGCGAGCGGCCTGCCGGCGGACGCGGTGCAGCTCGTCCCCGGGATGGACCACGATGCGGTCAAGCACCTGATGCGGCTGCGCGGGCTCGTCGACGTGCTCATCCCGCGGGGTGGCGCGGGTCTGATCCGGGCGGTCGTCGAGGAGTCGACGGTGCCCGTCATCGAGACCGGGGTCGGCAACTGCCACGTGTATGTGGACGCCGAGGCCGACCTCGACCAGGCGCTCGCGATCACCGTCAACGCGAAGACCCAGCGGGTCTCGGTGTGCAACTCGGCGGAGACCCTGCTCGTGCACGCCGGCGTGGCCGGGGAGTTCCTGCCCCGGGTGCTGGCCGCTCTGCACGATGCCGGGGTCACCGTGCACGGCGACGAGACGGTGTGCGCCGTCGATCCTCGGGTGCTGCCCGCCACCGACGACGACTGGGCGGCCGAGTACCTGTCGTTGGATATGGCCGTCGCCGTCGTCGACTCCCTCGACGACGCGGTCGCGCACATCCGGCGCTGGGGCAGCGGGCACACCGAGGCGATCGTCACGCGGTCCCTGCCGGCGTCGCGGCGGTTCATCACGACCTGCGACAGCGCGGCCGTCATGGTGAACGCCTCGACCCGTTTCACCGACGGGGAGCGGTTCGGGATGGGCGCCGAGATCGGCATCTCGACCCAGAAGCTGCACGCCCGCGGCCCGATGGGGCTGCCCGAGCTGACCTCGACGACGTGGGTCGGCGTCGGCGACGGGCATCTGGTCACCTGAGGCCCGGGTCACCTGAGGCCCGGGTCACCGGGCGCGCCGGATCGGGCCGTCCGGGACGCAACGGAACCGGGAAGGGAATAGGTATGGGCTCGTTGGACGGGGTGACGGTGCACGGGGTGACGGTGCACGGGGTGTCCGCGGTGCG
>NZ_MRUJ01000204.1:0-18534 GCF_002099325.1 Frankia sp. KB5
TCAACGCCCTCGGAACGGACGACGTCGACGAGATGATCGACGAAGGCCGCCTGGGCCGGCATCAGGTCGTGACCGTACAGGCCACGCCCGAGATGCCAGTCGGACGTGTGCAGCGCACGCATGCGAGCACGGTAGGCAATCCCGTCGAGATGATCGTCATGGGGGTCCGAACTGCGCGCCTTTCTGGCTGTTCCGGTTATCACCGTTCCGGGTCCCTGCCTGTCGCGGACCTGGCGGATCGCGGATCTGGATAACGGGATAAGGAGATGAGCTGGATAACGGGATAAGGAGATGAGTAGGTCGCGGATGCAGGGATGAGCAGGTGACGGATGCGGGTGTAGGTGACGGATGCGGGTGAGGAGCGATGAACGGCACGACCGCCGAGCCACCGGTAGCCTCGTAGCGGCGGGCAGCGCCGCGGCGCCCGCCTAACGGAGGACCCGAGATGAGCACCTCTGCGGAGGATGTCCGAGGCAGCGCCGTCCGTGCCAAGGCGGCGGCGGCCCTGCTGGCGCCGCGCAGCCGCGCCGAGAAGGACCGCGCGCTGCTCGCCATGGCCGACGCGTTGATCGCCCGTTCCGCTGAGATTCTCGCCGCGAACGCCGAGGACCTCGCCGCCGCGCGGGCGGCGGGCACCGCCGGGGCGATGGTCGATCGGCTCACCCTCACCCCGGCCCGGCTCGCCGGCATGGCCGACGGCCTGCGTCAGGTCGCGGCGTTGGAGGACCCGGTCGGCGAGGTCGTGCGCGGCCGGGTGTTGCCGAACGGGATGGAGCTGCGCCAGATCCGGGTCCCCCTCGGTGTCGTCGGGATCATCTATGAGGCCCGGCCGAACGTCACGGTGGACGCCGCGGGCCTGTGTCTCAAGAGCGGCAACGCCGCGTTGCTGCGCGGGAGCGCCTCCGCGGTACGTTCCAACACCGCGCTGGTGGCGGTGCTGCGCGGCGCCGCCGTCGCGAGCGGCCTGCCGGCGGACGCGGTGCAGCTCGTCCCCGGGATGGACCACGATGCGGTCAAGCACCTGATGCGGCTGCGCGGGCTCGTCGACGTGCTCATCCCGCGGGGTGGCGCGGGTCTGATCCGGGCGGTCGTCGAGGAGTCGACGGTGCCCGTCATCGAGACCGGGGTCGGCAACTGCCACGTGTATGTGGACGCCGAGGCCGACCTCGACCAGGCGCTCGCGATCACCGTCAACGCGAAGACCCAGCGGGTCTCGGTGTGCAACTCGGCGGAGACCCTGCTCGTGCACGCCGGCGTGGCCGGGGAGTTCCTGCCCCGGGTGCTGGCCGCTCTGCACGATGCCGGGGTCACCGTGCACGGCGACGAGACGGTGTGCGCCGTCGATCCTCGGGTGCTGCCCGCCACCGACGACGACTGGGCGGCCGAGTACCTGTCGTTGGATATGGCCGTCGCCGTCGTCGACTCCCTCGACGACGCGGTCGCGCACATCCGGCGCTGGGGCAGCGGGCACACCGAGGCGATCGTCACGCGGTCCCTGCCGGCGTCGCGGCGGTTCATCACGACCTGCGACAGCGCGGCCGTCATGGTGAACGCCTCGACCCGTTTCACCGACGGGGAGCGGTTCGGGATGGGCGCCGAGATCGGCATCTCGACCCAGAAGCTGCACGCCCGCGGCCCGATGGGGCTGCCCGAGCTGACCTCGACGACGTGGGTCGGCGTCGGCGACGGGCATCTGGTCACCTGAGGCCCGGGTCACCTGAGGCCCGGGTCACCGGGCGCGCCGGATCGGGCCGTCCGGGACGCAACGGAACCGGGAAGGGAATAGGTATGGGCTCGTTGGACGGGGTGACGGTGCACGGGGTGACGGTGCACGGGGTGTCCGCGGTGCGGACCGTGCCGGGGCTCACCGCGGAGCAGGTCGACGCGGTGCTCTCCGACAACGCGCTGGCCTTCGTCGCCGGGTTGCACCGCACGTTCGCCGGCCGGCGTGCCGAACTGCTCGCCGCCCGGGCCGCCCGCCGCGCCGCGATCGCAGCCGGGGCCACCCTGGATTTCCTGCCGCAGACCGCCGACATCCGGGCCGGGAACTGGCGGGTCGCGTCGCCGGCGCCGGGGCTGGTCGACCGTCGGGCCGAGATCACCGGCCCGACCGACGCCAAGATGCTCATCAACGCGCTCAACAGCGGTGCCCGGGTCTTCATGGCGGACCTCGAGGACGCCAACGTGCCGACCTGGTCGAACATGGTCGTCGGACAGCACAACCTGAGTGAGGCCGTCGCCGGCACGCTCGCCTTCACCTCGCCCGACGGCCGTCGTTACGAGCTCGACGAGTCCACGGCGACGCTCGTGGTGCGCCCGCGCGGCTGGCACCTGCCGGAGCGGCACGTCACCGTCGACGGGGAGCCGATCGTCGCCGCGCTCTTCGACGCCGGAATGTACCTGGTCCGCAACGCGCACGCCCTGCGGGCTACGGGCGTGGCGCCGTACTTCTACCTGCCGAAGCTGGAGAGTCATCTCGAGGCCCGGCTGTGGAACGACGTGTTCACCGCGGCGCAGGCCGAGCTCGGCCTGCCCGTCGGCACCATCCGGGCGACCGTTCTCATCGAGACGCTGCCCGCCGCCTTCGAGATGGAGGAGATCCTCTACGAGCTGCGGGAGCATTCCGCCGGACTCAACGCTGGCCGCTGGGACTACATGTTCTCCACCATCAAGACGTTCGCGTCCCGGCCGACTGAGTTCCTGCTGCCCGACCGCAACGGCGTGACGATGACGGTGCCGTTTCTGCGCGCCTACACCGAGCTGCTGGTCTCCACCTGTCATCGCCGCGGCGCGCACGCGATCGGCGGGATGGCGGCGTTCATCCCGTCGCGGCGCGACCCCGAGATCAACGCCGCGGCCCTGGCGAAGGTGCGCGCCGACAAGGAGCGGGAGTCCGCGGACGGGTTCGACGGGAGCTGGGTGGCGCACCCTGACCTGGTGCCGGTGTGCACCGAGGTCTTCGATGCGGTGCTCGGCGACGAGCCGAACCAGCTCACCCGGTTGCGTGACGACGTCAAGGTCGGCGCCGGCGACCTGCTGGCGGTGCGCGACACTCCGGGTTCCGTCACCGCGGCCGGGGTCCGCGGGAACATCAGCGTCGGGGTGCGCTACCTGGAGAGCTGGCTGCGCGGGATCGGGGCGGTCGGCATCGACAACCTGATGGAGGACGCCGCCACCGCTGAGATCTCCCGTAGTCAGATTTTCCAGTGGATAGCCGCCGGGGTCGTGCTCGACGACGGCCGTCCGGTCACGGCCGATCTGGTCCGGACCGCTCTGGCGGAGGTGCTGGACCAGATCCGGCTCTCCATCGGCGCCGCCGCCTTCGACAACGGTCGCTGGAAGGACGCGGCGGCGGTGTTCGAGGAGACGGCGCTCGGCGAGACCTTCGTCGAGTTCCTTACTCTTCCCGCCTACGAGCGGATCGACTGAACCGGCGAACACCTGGGCGAACACCTCGGGAGAATCCTCGGGTGAACCGGCGGCGAACAGGTCGATGAGCAGCCCGTGGATATCCACCCGGCGGACGGTGGCGCGCAAGGCGTAGTCACTCGTCTGCGGCGCCAGCCTGGCAGTATGGACGTGGCGATGYCTGACACGGGGACGGACGGAAGGTGGCCATGTCGCTGCAGGAACACGCTTTCGCCGACGTCGCTGATGTGCGGGAACGGCTTCGCGTGACCGGATACCTCGCGGACGAGGCGATTGCCACCACGGTCTTCCTCGCGGATCGGCTGCGTAAACCGCTGCTTGTGGAGGGGCCCGCGGGTGTCGGTAAAACCGAGCTCGCGAAGGCGCTGGCGACCGCGGTTGGCGCCGAGCTCATTCGGCTGCAGTGCTACGAAGGGCTTGATGAAGCTCGCGCACTGTACGAATGGAACTACAAGAAGCAACTGCTGCGCATTCAGGCCGGATCGGGAGACGGCGGCGCCGAGGGTTGGCAGCAGGCCCACGACGACATCTTCAGCGAGGAGTTCCTGCTCTCCCGGCCGCTGCTGACGGCGATCCGCCGCCAGCAGCCGACGGTGCTGCTCGTCGACGAGACCGACAAGGCCGACGTCGAGGTGGAAGGCCTGCTGCTGGAGGTGCTGTCCGACTTCCAGGTGACGATTCCGGAGCTCGGTACCATCAGCGCCACCCGCCGTCCCTTCGTCATCCTGACCTCCAACGCGACGCGGGAGCTGTCCGAGGCGCTCAAGCGGCGCTGCCTCTACCTCAACCTGGACTATCCCTCGGCCGAGCGGGAGAAGGAGATCGTGCTCTCCCGGGTGCCCGATCTCCCGGAGAGGCACGCCGAATCGTTGGTCCGGATCGTCCGCGCGTTGCGGGCGATGGAACTGAAGAAGGCGCCCTCCATCGCCGAGACCATCGACTGGGGTCAGACCGTGCTCGCGCTCGGATTCGACACGTTCGACGAGGCCGCCGTCGCCTCGACCCTCGGCGTCGTCCTCAAGCACGCCAGCGACCAGGCCCGAGCCATCAGTCACCTCAAGCTCGGCGCGAACTGAACAGCCCGAGCCGAACCCATCGAACTGATCGAATTCATCGAACCGATTGCCAGCTGACGGCCGTCGCCACGGCCGCACGTCCACGAGGGGGCGCCGGCATGAATCTGCTGGACCGCACCGTCGATTTCACCGCGGCGTTGCGCCGGGCCGGTGTCCCGGTGAGCAGCGCTGAGACCGTGGATGCCGCCAGGGCCGTCGGCGCGCTGGGCTGGGCCGAGCGGGACGCCGTCCGGGCGGCATTCGCGGCGACCCTGTGCAAGCGGCCACTGTACCGGCCGGCTTTCGACACTCTGTTCGACCTGTACTTCCCGCCCCGGATCGGGGACGGGGTGTCGCTGGACGACCTGGACGACCTGGACGACCTGGACGGCGACCCGGCCGGGGCGGCGAACGGCGCGGYGGCGAACGCCGGCGTCGACCCCGGCGAGCTGTCGCCCGAGCAGCTGGAGGAGCTGCGTCAGGCGCTGCGCGACCAGTTGCTCGACGCGCTGCGCGACGGCAACGACGAGGCGCTGCGCGCGCTCGCCCGGCAGGCGGTGAGCGCGTTCGGGTCGGCGCGCGGCAGCTCCGCCCGCTCGTGGTTCATCTACCGGGTGCTGCGGATGATGTCGGCGGAGACCCTCATCGTCGATCTGCTCGCGGCGATGCTGGCAGATTCCGAACGTGGCGGACTCGCCGAACGGGCCGCCCGGCAGACCATCACCGACCGGATCCGCGAGTTCGAGGAGATGGTGTCCACCGAGGTGCGGCGGCGGATGGCCGAGGAACGCGGCCTCGATGCGGTCGAGCGCACCGCGGTGAAGCCGCTCAGCGACCAGGTCGAGTTCCTGCGAGCCTCCCAGCGGGACCTGGTGGAGCTGCGCAGGCAGGTCTACCCGCTCGCCCGGCGGCTGGCGACCCGGCTGACCGCGCGGCGCCGGTTCGGCCGCATCGGCCGGCTGGACTTCCGGCGCACGGTGCGGGCATCGCTGGCCACCGGCGGCGTACCGGTGGAGACCAGGCACCGCCCGCACAAGCCGCACAAACCCGAGCTGGTCGTGCTGTGCGACGTCTCCGGCTCGGTGGCCTCGTTCGCGCATTTCACCCTGATGCTGACCCATGCGCTGCGCGAGCAGTTCGCCAAGGTCCGGGCGTTCGCCTTTATCGACACGACCGACGAGGTCACCAGGTACCTGCGTGGCCTCGACCTCGGCGACATGATGGCCCGCATCTCCGGAGAGGCGGACCTCGTCTGGTTCGACGGGCACAGCGACTACGGGCATGCCATCGAGGTCTTCGCCGAGAAGTACCCCGAGGCGGTCGGTCCCAAGACGTCGTTGCTGATCCTCGGCGACGCCCGGAACAACTACCGACCGACCTCGGCGACCATCTTCAGGCGACTGTGCTCGCGGGCCCGGCACTCCTACTGGCTCAACCCGGAGCCGCGCAGCTACTGGGGCTCGGGCGACTCGGCGACAAACGTGTACGCCGAGCTCGTTGACGAGATGGTGGAGTGCCGCAACATCGAGCAGCTCCAGGCGTTCATCGGGCGGCTTCTTCCGTCCTGACGGGTCCGGCAGGATCAGCCGCGGGCGAGGGCGGCGTCAACGATCGACTGTGCCTCCGTGATGACCTCGTCGAGATGTCCGGGGCCCCGGAAGCTCTCCGCGTAGACCTTGTAGACGTCCTCGGTGCCGGAGGGCCGGGCGGCGAACCAGGCGTCGTCAGTGACGACCTTCACCCCGCCGATCGCCGCGCCGTTGCCCGGCGCGTGYGACAGCGCGGCGGTCACCGGCGAACCGGCGAGCGTCGTCGCGCTGAGGCTCTCCGGGGTGAGCGCGGCCAGGATCTTCTTCTGCGCTGGGGTGGCCGGCGCGTCGACCCGCCGGTAGGCCGGGGCACCGTGGACATTGGTGAGCTCCCGGTACAACTGCCCGGGGTCCCGGCCGGTGACCGCCGTCATCTCGGCGGCGAGCAGGCAGGCGATGATCCCGTCCTTGTCGGTCGTCCACACCGCGCCGTCGCGGCGCAGGAACGACGCGCCCGCGCTCTCCTCGCCGCCGAAGCCCAGGTTCCCGTCGGTCAGGCCGGCCACGAACCACTTGAAGCCCACCGGCACCTCGACCACGTCGCGGCCGAGGCCCACTCCGACCCTGTTGATCATGCTGGAGCTGACCAGCGTCTTGCCGATCGCCGTCCCGGTCGGCCAGCCCGGGCGGTGGCCGAACAGGTAGGCGATGGCCGCGGAGAGGTAGTGGTTCGGGTTTAACAGCCCGGCCGTGCCGGTGACGATGCCGTGCCGGTCGGCGTCGGCGTCGTTGGCGAGGGCGACGTCGAACGAGCCGGCCAGCCGCACCAGGGAGGCCATCGCGTACGGCGACGACGGATCCATCCGGATCCTGCCGTCCCAGTCGGTCGTCATGAAGGCGAAGGTCGGGTCGATCGTGGTGTTCACCACGTCGAGGTCCAGCTTGTACCGCTCGGCGACGGCCTGCCAGTACACGAGGCTCGCCCCACCGAGCGGGTCGACGCCGATGCGCACCCCGGCGCCGCGGATCGCGTCGAGATCGATGACGTCGCCGAGGTCCGCGACATAGGCGCCGACGTAGTCGTGGACCACGGCGGCGGCGCGCGCCTGCGGGTACGGCACCCGGGCCACGCCCGCGAGGCCACCGTCGAGCAGGGCGTTCGCGCGATCCTGGATGACCTTGGTGACGCCGGTGTCCGCCGGACCGCCGTGCGTCGGGTTGTACTTGAACCCGCCGTCGGCGGGCGGATTGTGCGACGGCGTGACGACGATGCCGTCGGCGAGGCCGCGCGCCGGGCCGGTCGCGCCGGTGGCGCCGGTGGTGTCCGTCCTGCCCGTCCTGTTGCTTGGCGTGCGCTCGCGGTTGTGGCGCAGGATCGCGTGCGAGATCACCGGGGTCGGGGTGGCCTCGCCGTCCGGGGCGATGCATACCGTGACGCCGTTCGCGGCGAGGACCTCCAGGGCGCTCGCGAGCGCGGGCGCCGACAGTGCGTGCGTGTCGATCCCGACGAACAGCGGTCCGTCGACGCCTGCCTCCTTCCGGTAGTCGCAGATCGCCTGGGTGGTGGCCAGGATGTGGTCGGCGTTGAAGGAGCCGCGCAGCGCCGAGCCACGATGACCGGACGTGCCGAACGACACCCGCTGGGTCGGATCGGCGGGATCGGGATGGATCTCGTGGTAGGCGGCGAGCAGGCCGTCAACGTCAACGAGATCCTCGGGGGCGGCGGGTTGCCCCGCACGCGGACTGGTCGGCATGGGCGGGGCCTCCTCGCGGGGGGACGGGGCCGGCCTGCGGCCTGTGGTCAGCCTAGCCGGGTGGGCCGTTCCGGGACTGGCCCGCTTGCGGCGGGCACGGCGGTGGGCGTGAGACCGATGAGCGTGAGGCGCCGGTGGGTGTGAGGCGCCGGTGGGTGTGAGGCGCCGGTGGGTGTGAGGCTTTGTGGCACATCTCCCGCCGGGCTGCGCCAGACGGGCACGTGCGGTGATGCGGGGTTAGTGTCCGGTCGTGCGCCTCGGTGTCATGGGTGGGACCTTCGACCCCGTCCACAACGGGCACCTCGTCGCAGCCAGTGAGGTGGCCGCCCTGTTCGATCTGGACGAGGTGGTCTTCGTGCCGAGCGGGCAACCCTGGCAGAAGATCCATCGCAAAGTCTCCGCCGCCGAGGACCGCTATCTGATGACCTTCCTCGCGACGGCGGGGAACCCGCAGTTCACGGTCAGCCGGATCGAGATCGACCGGGGTGGCGCCACCTACACCATCGACACCCTGCGAGACCTGCGTGCGGCGCGACCGGACGACGAGCTGTTCTTCATCACGGGGGCGGACGCGCTCGCRCAGATCTTCACCTGGCGTGACCACCGCGAGCTGTTCGAACTGGCCCACTTCGTCGGCGTGAACCGGCCCGGTTACCACCTCGCGCTGGACGCCGGCCTCCCGACCGGCGCCGTCAGCCTGCTGGAGGTCCCGGCGCTGGCGATCTCCTCGTCCGACATCCGGGAACGGGTTGGCCGCCGGGCGCCGATCTGGTACCTCACCCCAGACGGGGTCGTGCGCTACATCGCCAAGCGGCGTCTCTACCAGGGTGCTTCCTGACCCGCCGAGCCGTCCGGACGGGCCACCGGGCCAGGCGATATCTCGATTTTTCGGCCCGTCATGGACGCGAGGAGTGCCCTGCCCGCGCGTCGATGTGTCACGCTGGATGCAGCCGTCCGGCCCCGGACGGTGCGCGAGGTAGCCGAAGACGGATGCCTCCCGCCCGTCACCACCCTGGAGAACCCGAGCGTGACCGCTTCCCCGCGAGCCGTCGAACTCGCCCTCGCCGCCGCGCAGGCAGCCGCCGACAAGCTCGGCCATGACCTGCTCATCCTCGACGTGAGCGATCGGCTGGCCATCACCGACTGCTTCGTGCTCGCATCCGCGGGCAACGAGCGGCAGGTCAAGGGTATCGTCGACGAGATCGAGGAGCACCTGCGCCGGCTGGGAGCCAAGCCCGTCCGGCGGGAGGGAGAGCGGGAGGGCCGCTGGGTCCTGCTCGACTTCGTCGACGTGGTGGTGCACGTGCAGCGGGACGAGGAGCGGGTCTACTATGCCCTCGAACGGCTCTGGAAGGACTGCCCGGTGATCCCGTTCGTCGACGCGGCGGTCGGGGTCGCGGTCGGGGCCGGTGTCTCCTCGGGGTCCACCGCGGCGAGCGGCGGCTCGGGCTCGGGGGTGGCCGGGCCCGGTACGGCGACCCCACGGTGAGGCTGCTGCTCTGGCGGCACGGCAGGACCACCTGGAACGACGTCGGCCGCTTCCAGGGGCACGCGGATCCGCCCCTCGACGCCACCGGGCGTGCCCAGGTCGCCGCGGTGGCCCCGGTCATCCAGGCGATGCGCCCGGAACTCGTCGTGTCGTCCGACCTGCAACGTTGCCGGGACACCGCGGCGGCGCTCGGCGTGCCCTTCCGCTCCGACGCGCGGCTGCGCGAGATCGATCTCGGCGCGTGGTCCGGGCTGACCGCTGCCGAGGCGGCCCAACGCTTCCCCGCGGAGGATCGGGCCTGGCGGCGCGGGGATGACGTGCCCCGTGGCGGTGGCGAAACCTACCGGCAGGTGGCGGAGCGGGCCGGCACGGTCTTCGACGAGGTCCGGGCCGAGGGGTTTCCGGCCGAATGGGACGGTCTCGTCGTGTTTGTCCTGCACGGCGGTACTGCCCGGTCACTGATCGGTCATGTGCTCGGCCTTCCACCGGAGTTCTGGTGGCACTTCGGACCGCTCGCCAACTGCCGGTGGTCCGTCCTGCGGCTCGTCGAGGGTGGGTTCCGCCTGGTCGAGCACAACGCGGGGCCGCTGGCTGGTAAGGTCGGGACCGCCGGATCGGGGCTAACCGAGACGCTCCTGCCGAGCCAGGGGGCGCCGACAGCAGCCGACACGGAGCCTGTACACTTGCCGAAGTAGTCCATCAGGACAGGTTTGGTGCCCGGGTGGGGTACAAGACCGGATTTGCTCGGGTCTGATATAAAATGAATAGCAGTTGGGGCTGTGGCGCAGTCTGGTAGCGCATCACACTGGCAGTGTGAGGGTCAGGGGTTCGAATCCCCTCAGCTCCACCATTTCGGTCTTACTCGAACCCGCTCTGCACAGAGAGTGGTCGAGCAAGCCCGAAACGGTGACAATTTCATAGATCGTGGCGTCCTCCGCAAGGAGGGCGCCACTGTCGTCTCGGCGCTCGTAGCGTGCAGACGCCAGCGCGAAGCGGCGGCGCAGCCGATCCGTGGTCTCGCGTCCGTCGTCGGCAGGCGTTTCATCGGTCTCGGCGGAAGGCTCTGCGACGCTGGAACCTGTCGGCGCTGCAAGCTCGGCACCCGCCTCCCGCCGCAGGTACACGACCGTCTCGAACGGCTCGGTCAGCTCGTCGGCGATGACCAGCGGGCCGTTGCCGTCCGTGTCGAGGAACAGTTTGGTAAAGATCGCCCGGTTAAGCACGCTGCGGGTGCGCTTGTTTGACGTCCGGTACAGCTCCTGCGGGTCGGCCAGGAGGTCGAGCATTCCGGTGACGATCTGGTAGCCGACCTCAAGCTCGGCCTCGGTGTCGTCAAGCTGCCGCTTGAGCTTGGTCCGCTCCTCGCGGATGGCTCGCAGCCGTGAGGTGATCTTCTCTCTGGGCCAGTCAGAATCGCCGACGAGGTCGAGGTAACGGTCTTCTTGCCGGTCAAGGTCCTTCAGCCGCCTGGTGTGCTGCGTCCGGAGTTGCCGGGCATTGTCCTCGCCRTTGCTGACGGCGTCTTGCATGGTGGCGTGTAGGTGCTGCTGTACGTCGTCTGGCACCCGCACGTGGCAGTAGTGCCGCAGTACTGCCTCCTCGACATCTTCGACCTTGAAGTAGGGGAGGTCGCAGGTGCCGTCCTGCCGTCCACGGCAGATGTAGTAGAAGTACTGCATGCCGTGACGGTTCTTCGCGCCGGAGATGATCAGGCGCCGTTCGCAGTGACCGCACCAGACGACGCCCTTGAGGTAGTGGTTGTAGGTCCGCTGGCGGGTGCCGGCGCCGCGGTCGGCGATCAGGACCTTCTGTACCCGGTCGAACAGGTCTTGGTCGATGATGGCCGGGTGGCGGCCTGTGACTTCGGTTCCCTGGTAGTTGACAAAGCCGAGGTAGTAGCGGTCGCGCAGCATGTCGCCGATTTTGTGGATCGACACCGGGCGTTCGGGCCGCATTGGGGTGGGCCGGGTGCGTAGCCCCGCCTCGGTGAGTGCTTTGCGTAGCGAGTGGAAGTTGTATTTGCCGGTGGCGTACAGCTCGAAAGCCAGTCGGATGAGCGGCGCCCGTACCGGGTCGACGGCAATCGTGCGGATCTCGCGGCCCTCGAATTTCTCCCGGACGTTGAGGTAGCCGAGGGGAGCTTGGCCGATGGTGYCGCCGTGGCGGGCCTTCTCGCCCATTTTGTAGCGGATGTCTTCGCCGTTGGCGCGGGACTGGAAGCCGTTGAACACCGCGAGGAATCCGTGCATGGCTTCGCCGAGCGGGGTGTCGTCGAACTTCTCGGTTGCGGAGATCATAGTGACGTTGAGTTCGCRCAGCATGGCGAGCGTGATGCCGTTCTCGGCCCAGTTCCGGTGCATACGCGACAGCGAGTAAAAGATGACGTAGTCGATGTCGTGGCGCTCGCGGATACGTGCCATCATCTTCTTGAACTCGGGCCGCTTGTGAATGGCGGTAGCCGAGCGGCCGGGTTCCAGGTACTCGTCGATGATTTCGACTCCCAGTTCTCGGGCCTGCTCGGCACACTTGCGCCGCTGGGCTGGCAGGGAAATGYCTTCCGGGTCGTAGTCGGTCTTGACCTGGCCGGGTGTCGATACGCGAAGATAGACGACAGCCCGTTTGATCTGTCCGGCTGTCGGGATGTCGTTGCGGAAGTAGCGGATACTGTTCATCTACGTTGTTCCTTTCGTCTTCTTGCTTTTATGCCGCTGGGCACGGCTCCGTTGTTTCGGCTCTGAAGTAACTCGCCACCGGTCGCTCCTCGTCATCCAAAAAACCGAGGTAGCACAGCCGGGTCCTCATGGCGCTCACTGACACCTTGAACATTTCCGCCAGTGCCTCGATGTCTTGCATGCCTCCGGCCCATGCCCGCTTCACCCATGGCCGTGGCATCAGGAAGCAGGCGGCGAAGTGGTCGCAGATCCGCTCCACCTGCTTGTTCCGGCGGCCCTCGTCGCCCGTGCCGAGTCTGGCGTAGATGACCTTGGCGACCGTGTGGTCCAGGACATGCTTGAACTCGTGGGCCAGGGTGAAACGCCGCCGGCCGGAGTTGTTGCTTTTGTTGACGACCACGAGCCAGCGCTCATCGCGCCACTCCGAAAACCCGGCCATGGTTGGCATTCGCCAGCGCGGCTCTACCCGCACCTCAAGTTCGGGCAGGGTGGCGATCCGCCCCACGTCGGCCGGTGCCTTGTCTATTTCGAGAAGGTGCAGCAAGGTTGTCGCTTGCAGTTCGGCAACGCTGTACGCCTCGCCGTAGGTAAGTGGCCGTACCGGCATGAGCCGCCGTAGCCGCGGAATAATGGATTCTTGGGCAGGGTCCATGAATAGCTTTTATTCTTTCCGTTAGTATATTGCTAGGTGTGATGGCCTGTTGTTGTATCTTCCGAGTGGCCGGGGCCAGTCTTCCGATACCGGGCGACGATTTCCTGGATACTGGCTTCCGCTTCCCGGATACCGGCCTCGGGCAGGTCATACTCGGCCCGCAGCATGACATCGAGGCTCGGAAGGTCTTCGGGGAGTGGGACGCCCGCCAGTAGAAAAAGGTCGCTGGTTCTCACCTCCAGAGTTTTTGCGAGTGCCGCAAGGTTATCGGGCAGTGGATGTTGGACTTCGTCCTGCTCGATTCTCACCAGCGCTGTCTGGCGTACGCCGCTCGCGATAGAAAGCTGCCGGATAGTGAGGCCGCGTTCGTGTCTCATCTGCCTGATGAACCGGCCAAGGCTTTTCGGTGTTTGTTTTGTTCGTTCGTCCACAATGGTCCTCCGCTTATAAGGTCATCATAACAGGATTATTCCGATTTCGGAATACGTGGAATTGACAACAATTCCCTATCGGTCCCGCTGCCCCTTATAGGCCCTGCCTATTAACGACCTCTGGCGCTTTCCGCAGCTCCCGCATAACCTCGCCAGCCCGTGCCGTACTTACCTGTAGGGCTTTGCGCAGTGCGTCCCGGGTAATCGGTCGCCCGTCGTGTGTGGCGCGGTACTCGGCGTCGGCCGCTCTTGCGGCCGACAGCAAACTGTCTTCCGCCTCTGGTCCTGCCGTGTCCTGGCTCGGGGTGCGACCGGGGACGGCTGCCGTCCCCGGCTCAGGCTCGTCCTCGCCGCGCAGAACGGCCAAGTGCGACAGCAGGCCGAGCACAACCGGCGGCACCGACCCGGCCGCCAGCACGACCGGCCACCCCAGCGCGACGATTCCAGCTTCGGCCAGGTGCCAGAAGCCGTTGCCGACCAGCGACAGGCCCACGGCGAGCAGGGCGTTCCACCGGGCGAACCGCCGGGCTCGTGCGGATCGTGTGGACCGCGCCAGCCAGACCCGCGTCGCGGTCACGGCGTAGGCGTCGATGGTCAACGGCAACAGCGGCGCCAGCCACGCCGGCCACCCGGTCGCCACGGCCAGGCTTCGGAGCCCCGAGAACGAGCTGACGGCGGCGGACACGGCCGTGACCGCCATGCCAGCGGCTACCCACCAGTCCCGGCGCCGTGGTCCGCCCGCCGCTGGTTCCAGATCGGCACTCATGGCGACCCGTCCGGCGTGAGCAGGCCTGCTGCCAGAACCTCGGCAGCCTGACCGTGCAATGCGACGCTGACCAGCTCGTCACCTGGCGCCGGCAGGCGCCGGATCTCCCGTCGCACACCTTCGGCTCGTGCTTCGTCCGGCACGGTGACCAGTACTCGGGGCATGAGGTCCGCCGGTCCAAGCTGCCCGCGGTTGAGAAAGTCCAGGTACGCCCGGAGCTTCCTGCCGACCGTCGGCAGGCTCTCCGTGGCCCGGTCGACCTCGACCCAGCAATGATCTACGAACTCGGCCGACGCCAGGGCCGCGTAGGCGTCCGGCTTCAGCCAGCCGCCCAGCCCGTCCGGCCACCAGGAGGCTGGTTCGGTGTTGAACGCCTCCACGATGAGGCCCGGTGTCCGTCGCTCGACTTCCCGCAACGCCACGTACAACTCGCTGACTGCGAGGGTGTGTGCCACGAACCGCTCGGTCACGGTGCCGGGCCGCCGGACCCGCGCGGGTTGCTCGTGCCTGGCCGTGTCGAGCTGCATGAGCCGCTGTCCGGCGGAGTCGAGCGCGAAGACCAGCCCGCGCGATCCAGCCCGCACGCCACCGATGCGCCGCTCCATGGTCGTCAGCACTCGCCACTTGACGAGCCGGGCCAGCACCAGGCGCCGCACCCGTCCCCGTGCCGACGGGGCAACAGCGGTGAAGTGCAGCCGCTCGATCTGCGCACCGGTCGCCAGCCTCAGCCGCTCGACGTCCGCCACGATCTGCCAGTCCCGCTCGGCCATCCGTTCCTGCACCCATTCGACATGGGCCGAGCGGACACGCTTTGAGGGGTGGGCGGCCGGGGTCATAGTGAACACTCCGAATGAGGGGAAACATTCGGCGGCGTTGTTGGCCGCCACAGGCCCGCTGCCAGGGAAGACAACCCGGCGGCACTCGACGCGACCGGAGCGCCGAACGGAGCAGCGACCGGAGCGCGGTCGATGTGCCCGAAGACGACCACGACCCGCGCGTTCACGGCGTTCCTCCGCGCCGTTGCCGGCCCATGCGTCCGCCTGACCCGCTCGGATCGGCAACCGTGATACGCGCCGCTAGGGCCGCCTCGACGTCGGCACGGGCCACGCCGTACCGGGTCCGGCTGTCCGTGGCCAAGGCCACCGGGTCGCGCACCGCGTCCGGTAGCGGCGCGGTCGTGCCAGTGACCACGCCGAGGGTTTGGCCGCCGACCGCCGGGCGCATGGCGACCTCATAGGCGTCCAGCCCCAGCAGCTCATCGGCGGTCAGCGGCGCGAACGGTCGCGCCAGCACCCGGGCGTCCTCGTAGGCGTTCAACTGGAAGGCGATCTGCGTCCGTGCCGTGCCGAGCACCGCGGTCTTCACCGTTTCGGGCAGCTGTCCGAGGTACTGGTGTGCCAGGATGAGGCCGACCTTGAACTTCCGGGCCTGGGCCAGCATGTCGCCGATGTCCAGGGGCAGCCTGATCACGTCCTGGAACTCGTCGAGGTAGACGAAGGCCGGGCGGCGCCGCTCGGCCGCCACCGCCACCCGGCCGAGGATCTTCTGCCACAGCACGGCCACGATGAGGGCGCCGGCAAGCTGCGCCGTGTCGGTGCCGAGCGCGCCCTTGGCCAGGTTGACCAGCACCGCTTTGCCCCGGAACACCTCGCCGAGGTCGAAGCCGTCGCTCTGCCCGAGCGCCAACCGCAGCGCCGTGCGCGTGCTGAACGAACGCAGCTTGTTGAGCGACGGCCCGATGACCTGCAACCGTTCGGCGTCGGAACGCTGCTCGTACTCGCCCCAGAACGACCGCACCGAAGCCGGTACGGACGGCTGGGCCAGCACGAACCGCCGGAACGCCGGGTTCGTCAGCAGTTCCGGCACCTCGGCCAGCGTGAACGCCGAACTGTCCGGCGCCCTGGTGTGGGTGAGGGTTAGCAGGCAGGCCCGCAGGACATCGCTCGTCCTCGGCCCCCACGAGCCGGACCAGAGGCTGGCCATAGTGTGGACGATGTTGTCCACCGCCAGCTCCCGGCTGTGTTCGTCGCCTTGGTGCCGTAGCAGGTTGATCCCCACCGGCCGGTCGGTGGCGGCCAGGTCGAGGACGACGACGTCCCCGGCGTACTCCTCCGGTACGCGGGCCAGGACGTCGCTTACAAGATCACCATTGGGGTCCACGACCACCACACCCCGCCGCGCGGCGATGTCCTGCAAGATCTGGTTGCCGAGCAACGTCGACTTGCCGGTGCCGGTCGGCCCGACCACCCACTCGTGCCGCAACCGGTCCTCGGTCAGCAAGGCAAGCGGTCGTTGCATACCCGGGTAGTTGCTGGTTGCCACGACCGAGGCGCCCCGGCCGCCGCGCGGCATGCCCGGCGCCGGCGGCAACTGCCGCGCCGAACCCAAGGCCAACCCAGGCAGCGCCAGGTCACCGACCGGGAGCCCGAGCAGACCCACGGCTTCGGCGGCGTTCATGACCACCGGCCAGCCGAACAGCGGCAGCGAGATGTCGTTGAGCCGCCGGCCCGCCGTCACCGATGGGGTTCCCAAGCGGCGCACCAACACGCCGGGTGCCTCCAGCGTCCGCAGAGCCGACAGAACCCGGCCGAGCATCGCACCACGCCGGTCAGCCCGCACGGCAACAGTTCCGATCCGGCAGACGCCGCGTAGCAGGGGCAGTGCCTGTTTGGTTCGGGCCGCCCGCTCGTTCTCGGCGTTGGTCCGTTCCACCGCCGAGCGCATGAAGGCCGGCGCGAACGGCGGGACCGAAGGCGCGGCCACACGAGGTGCCTCCGCGCCGCCAATGACCGACTGAAGATAGATGGCCTCGTCCCCGTGCAACGGTTGCAGCGAAGCCAGGACGGCGGCGTTGGTCAGCGCCGCCCGCTCGGTGGCCAGAGGCTGGACGTCGTTACTCAGGCCGATCTCGGCGGCGGTTCCGAACGCCGGCCGGTTGCGCAGGTGGTCCGGTGCCTCCTCAAGACGGGCGCCGGGCAGGGCCGCGCGCAGCCCGGCCAAGAAGGTGCCCCGGTACTTCCGGGGCACGATCACGTAGTGGCTGATCCCGCGCTTGGTCGCCACAACCTCGACGACCACCGGCGGGAAGGGCAGGAGGGACCGAACGGGCGAACGGGTGCTGGCCGCCACCGTCGACAGCCAGTCGGCGACCGTCGCCGGCTCCAGGCCGCGCGGCAGGCGCAGCCGGAAGGCGATCAGGGAGTCTCGCCAGCTCAACGCATCCCACCAGCGGATACCAGCCACGAGAGCAAGGCCGAGGACGGCGCCGCCCAGGTACGGCAGGTAGGCGATGAGGCCGTTCATCGGGCGGTTCCCTTTGGTGATGTCGTCCGTCGCCTACCGGGGCGCGTTGGGCCTGTCGACCGGCCGCGAGGGCGGCTTGGTGGGGACGTAACAGCCCGTCGGCGTATGGGTCGCCGGGCCTTTACAACGTGCGCGGCTTCGCTGAGACCGGTGGATGTTGAAGTGCCTGAAGCCATGGCCACCGCGGCCCGGCCGAGGTGGTAGGCCAGTGCCACGGGCACGGCATTGCCGATCTGCCGGTACTGGGCCGACATGGGACCCTCGAACCGCCAGGTGTCCGGGAAGGTCTGGATGCGGGCGTACTCCCGCACGTTGAGCGGCCGGGTCTCGGCGGGATGGCAGCGCCCCGTGAGTTTCGTGGCGGTTGGTTGGCACAGCAGGGTCGGGCTCGGTTGGTCCCACGCCAACCGCTTGGCCGCGCCGCTACAGCTGCCGCCCCCGTACGGACCATTGGGCAGGAACTCCCTCAAGACGTGCTCGGGCAGGTCGCGCCAGTTGCCGCCTTCCGGTACATGGCTCATGATCCATGCCGTGCGTGCCGAGTAGCGCGCTCCTGGCCCCGTAACACCGTCACCGATTACCTGTCGCACGGTCGGCGCGGGTCCGTCGAGCTCGGCCGGGAACAGGATTTGCCCTCCGGCGCCACCGCGCAGGGCGATGAGAATCAGGCGCTCGCGTTTCTGGGGTACGCCAAAGTTGTGCGCCCCGAGAATCCGCCAAGCCACTCGGTAGCCGGCTTCCTCCAGCGCGGCCACCATGGCGTCTAGTGTTCTGCCGCCGTCATGGCTGCGGAGCCCCTTTACATTCTCGGCGACAGCTACCTTCGGTCGGATCTCGCGCACCGCGCGGGCGAACTCGAAGAACATGCCGCCGCGCGGGTCAGCGAACCCTCGGCGCTTGCCGGACATACTGAACGCCTGGCAGGGAAACCCGCCCTCGACAACATCCACCGTGCCATGCAGGTGCCGGAAACACACGTCGCGGATGTCGAGACTGTTGACCGACCATTCGGGCCGGTTGCTGCGCAGCGTGGCAACGGCATGCCGATCAAGCTCGTTAAGCAGCACATGAGTAAGGCCGGCTCGCTCGAAACCAAGTGCCATACCACCGCCGCCAGCGAAGAGACTGACACATGTCAGCTCGCGCGCCTGACCGCCGGGTACTTCTAAGCCCCCTTCGGCGGTATCCTCTCCTACTTTTGGTGCAGGTATATCAATACGTCGCATAGTTCCTCCGTTTGGGTTGGGTCATGCAAATGGTTGGGGAAGAGGTACAAGAATCCRGGCACGAGAAAGGGCCATGGGGTTGGAATCCGGAAGCCGGTCCCGCTCTTACAGGTCCTGTTCCGCTGCGTCGGTGTCGGCCGTGTCAGAGGCCAAGGGGCTGACGGGTTCGGCGGCCGGCGTGGCGTTCCGCCGTGTAGCCTCCTGAATGAGCCTTTCCGCGCAACGATC
>NZ_MRUJ01000205.1:0-14777 GCF_002099325.1 Frankia sp. KB5
ATGGATCCGTATTCGAAGCTGCTCAAGGAGCGGATCGTCTTTCTCGGTGTGCAGATCGATGATGTGTCGGCGAACGACGTGATGGCGCAGCTGCTGTTCCTGGAGTCCGAGGATCCCGACCGGGACATCTCGATCTACATCAACTCGCCGGGTGGGTCGTTCACGTCGTTGACGGCGATCTACGACACGATGCAGTTCGTGCGGCCGGACATCTCGACGATCTGCATGGGTCAGGCGGCGTCGGCGGCGGCGGTGCTGCTGGCGGCGGGCACGCCGGGGAAGCGGTTCGCGCTGGAGAACAGCCGGATCCTCATCCACCAGCCGTCGGCGCAGGGCGAGGGCCAGTCGAGCGACATCGAGATCCAGGCGCGGGAGATCCTGCGGATGCGGTCTCTGCTGGAGCGGATGCTCGCCGTCCACACCGGCAAGAAGGAAGAGGACATCCGCAAGGACATCGAGCGTGACAAGATCTTCAGTGCCGACGAGGCCAAGGAGTACGGCCTGATCGACGAGGTCATCAAGACCCGGAAGTCCTCCCGGCTCGCCACCGCTCGCTGAGGTGCCGGGCCGGCGGTCCGAGCCCGCGGTCGGAGCCTCGCGAGGCGTGACGTCTCGTGAGGCCGGCCCGCGGTCGTCGGCCGTCGGCCGCTACCACACCCGACGCGCCGATGCGGTGAAACCCGGTCAGCGGTTCTCGTCCGTGACGCGATGGCCTAATGGGACTGCGTGGACGGGCGAGGGCGGCCAAGGTGACCGTAGGCTGACCGGTATGAGCCGAGCGATTGGGCTCTCACCGGACGGCTCGGCGGGGTACCGTCCCCACGGGGATGGTTGCAGGCAGACACGCGACGACTGGGCGGTGTCAACCGCCCCTGACATGCAGGCGACACCATCGTCTGGACGAAGGGACTGAGTCCTCGGTGGCACGCATCGGTGATGGCGGTGACCTGYTCAAGTGCTCGTTCTGCGGTAAGTCGCAGAAGCAGGTGAAGAAGCTCATCGCCGGCCCTGGCGTCTATATCTGCGACGAGTGCATCGATCTCTGCAACGAGATCATCGAGGAGGAGCTGTCCGAATCCTCCGAGCTCAAATGGGACGAACTGCCCAAGCCGCGCGAGATCTACGAGTTCCTCGACAGTTACGTGGTGGGGCAGGAGACGGCGAAGAAGACCCTCTCCGTCGCGGTCTACAACCACTACAAGCGGGTCCAGGCGGGCGGATCCAGCGGTGACGGGAGCAAGGGCGAGGTCGAGCTCGCGAAGAGCAACATCCTGCTGCTCGGGCCGACGGGCTGCGGCAAGACGCTGCTCGCCCAGACTCTCGCGCGAATGCTCAACGTCCCGTTTGCCATCGCCGACGCCACCGCGCTGACCGAGGCGGGCTACGTCGGGGAAGACGTCGAGAACATTCTGCTCAAACTCATTCAGGCCGCCGACTATGACGTCAAAAAGGCCGAGACCGGGATTATCTACATCGACGAGGTCGACAAGATCGCCCGGAAGTCGGAGAACCCGAGCATCACGCGGGACGTGTCCGGTGAGGGCGTGCAACAGGCCCTGTTGAAGATCCTCGAAGGCACCACGGCCAGCGTGCCGCCACAGGGCGGGCGCAAGCACCCGCATCAGGAGTTCATCCAGATCGACACGACGAACGTGCTGTTCATCGTGGGCGGGGCGTTCGCCGGGCTCGACCGGATCATCGAGTCGAGGATCGGCAAGAAGTCGCTGGGGTTCCGCGCCGTACTGCACGGCAAGGACGACCCGGACGGATCCGATGTCTTCGGCGACATCATGCCCGAGGACCTGCTGAAGTACGGCATGATTCCGGAGTTCATCGGCCGGCTCCCGGTGATCACCAGCGTGTCCAACCTGGATCGTGAGGCGCTGATCCGCATCCTCACCGAGCCGAAGAACGCCCTCGTCCGCCAGTACAAGCGGCTGTTCGAGCTGGACAGCGTCGACCTCGACTTCACCTCGGACGCGCTCGAGGCCATCGCGGACCAGGCGATCCTGCGTGGGACCGGTGCTCGTGGGCTGCGGGCAATCATGGAAGAGGTCCTGCTCTCGGTGATGTACGACATCCCGAGCCGCAAGGATGTGGCCCGGGTCGTCGTCACCCGCGAGGTCGTGCTGGAGCACGTCAATCCGACGCTGGTCCCGCGCGACGTCGTGTCCAAGCGGGCTCCCCGCCAGGAGAAGTCGGCCTGACGGCGCCTACCCGGCGCCCACTCGGCGTGTCCCGTGCGACTCGGCGCGGCCCGCGCGTCGGGTCACTCAGTGCATTCCGTGCGTCGGGTCCAGCGCGGTCAGGGTCCGGCGGGCCTCAGCCAGATGGTAGAAGGACCCGGTCACCAGGATCGCCCCACCCGGCCCCGCCGCGTCCCGCAGGGCGTGGCGGACGGCGCAGCCGACGTCGGATGCGGCGTGGGCCGGCATCGCCCGCGCCCGCGCCGCGCAGACCAGGTGCTCGGCGCGGATGGCCCGCGGTGACGCCGGTTCGCAGGCGATCAGCGAGCTGATCGGTTGGTGGCGCAGTTCCGCGAGAGTCCCCTCGTAGTCGTGACCGCGCAGCGCCCCGTAGACGACGGTCCACTCTCGCCCGGGGAACTCCTCACGCAGGGACCGGGCGAGCGCCGCGCCCGCTGCCGGGTTGTGCGCCCCGTCAAGCACGCACAGCGGCTGTGCGCGCACGATTTCCAGGCGTCCCGGCGCCCGGACGCCCCCGAGACCGGTCCGGACCACGACGTCGGGGAGGGAATGACCGACGAAGGTCTCCACGGCGGCCAGGGCGCACGCCGCGTTGGCATCCTGATAGGAACCGTGCAGGGACAGTCGCACGTCGTCGTAGCGCGCCTGCGGGGTGCGGAAACCGCCCCGTCGACCCGCCGCGTCCGGGTGGCCGGCGACCGCGGCGAAGTCCCGACCCAGCCGCAGGACGTCCGTGGCCGGGGTCCGGGCGAAGATGTCGTCGAAGCGGGGGTCCACCTCGCCGAGCACCAGGTGACTGCCGGGCTTGACGATCCCGGCCTTCTCGCGGGCCACGCCCGCCATACTCCCGGCGTAGTCCAGATGATCAGCGCCGATGCTGGTGACGACCGCGACCCGCCCGTCGGCGATGTTCGTGGCGTCCCAGCGACCGAGCAGGCCCACTTCGACCACGGCGACGTCGACGGCCAGGTCGGCGAACCATCGGAAGGCGGTGGCCGTCAGCAGCTCGAAGAAGGTGGGCCGTCCACTCATCGGGGCTGCCGCGTCCAGGACGGTGCCCACGCAGCGTCCGAACTCCTCGTCGCCGATCGGTCGGCCGTCGACGACCAGACGCTCGTTCACCCGCTCCAGATGCGGACTGGTGTACAGCCCCACCCGCAGCCCCGCCGCGCCCAGCAGCGCCGAGATGATCCGCGCCGTCGAGGTCTTGCCGTTCGTGCCGGTCAGGTGGATCAGCGGAACCGCCCGGTGCGGATCCCCGAGCCGGCCCGCCAGCTCCCGCATCCGGTCAAGGCTCGGCACCGGCCGACCCGCCGGCATCGTCTGCTTTTCGAGATCCACCGTGTTGTTCAGGGCGGCCCACGCCGACTCGTACGTCCACTTCACAGGCTGGTTCCACTTCACCGGCTGGTTTCGCCCTCCTTCGACCTGGGGTCGACAGTAGTCCGCGGACAGGTGCGCCGGACGCGTCCTTTGCGGGGGAGCGCGGGTACCGGCGTGGGCGCCTGCGTAGGCGGGAGTGAACCCGGTGGACCCGTCCCATCGGGCCGTACCATCGGGGATGTGACAGGCGCTGCCGGGACCGCCGGAACCACCCATGCTCCTGATCACGAGCGGGAGGGTCCACGCGCGTTCGCGGYCGAGTACTCCCAACGCCGCGACATCCGCGCCCGGCCGGGCTTCGACCGGCTGCGCCGTCTGCTGGATCTGCTCGGCCAGCCGCAGCGGGCCCTTCCGAGCATCGTGGTGACCGGTTCGGTGGGGAAGAGCTCCACGGTGTCCGCGATCACCGCACTGCTGCACTCGTTCGGCATCCGCGCGGGATCGTTGAGTTCGCCGGGCTGGCTCGGGGCCGAGCAGCGGGTGGGGTTGGCCGACGCCACGATCGATTCCGACGTCCTCGGCCGCGCCTACGCCGATATCGCGCCGTACCTGCCGCTGATCGAGGATGACGGCCGGCTGAGCGCCTTCGAGCTGCTTGCCGCCGTGGCCTTCGCCGCCTTCGCCGACGCCCCCGCCGACCTCGCCGTGATCGAGTCCGGCTGGGACGACGCCGGCGAGCTGAGCGCACTGCTCGACGCGCCGGTGTCGGTCGTCACCCCCGTGGCGGTGGGCGAGTGGGAGCCGGCGGCGGGCCTGGACCGGATCACCACGCGGACGGCGGGAGTCATCCGCGCCGACACCCTGGTCGTGCTGGCCCAGCAGGTCCTGCCCGCCGCGCAGGCGCTGCTGCGGCGCGCCGCCGAGACCGGGGCGATGGTCGCCCGGGAGGGGCTGGAGTTCGGTGTACTCGGCCGGCAGGTGGCCGTCGGGGGGCAGATGATCACGCTGAAGGGGCTGGGCGGCACCTACGAGGAGATCTTCCTGCCGCTGCACGGCGCGCATCAGGCCCATAACGCGGCGGTCGCGCTGGCCGCGGTCGAGGCGTTCCTCGGCGGCGGGCGCAACCAACTCGACGTCGATGCGGTCCGCGCCGGTTTTGCCG
Organism: Frankia sp. KB5; assembly: GCF_002099325.1. Classification (NCBI taxonomy): domain Bacteria; kingdom Bacillati; phylum Actinomycetota; class Actinomycetes; order Frankiales; family Frankiaceae; genus Frankia; species Frankia sp. KB5. The sequence goes on from NZ_MRUJ01000205.1 coordinate 4,693, forward strand.
AGGTGGACTCCCGGGGCCGGCTGGAGGTCGTCCGCCGGTCCCCGACGATCATTCTTGACGTGGCCGGCTCGCCTGTGGCGGCGGGCGCGCTGGCCGCGGCGCTCGACGAGGCGTTCACCTTCGACGTCCTTGTCGGGGTCATCGCCATCGAGCGCGAGGTCGAGAGTGCCGCCGCTCGGGACGGTGGTGGCGAGCGGGACGGTGCCGCCGAGCGGGACGGTGCCGCTGAGCGGGAGGCAGCGGAGCTCCTGGCCGTCCTGGAGCCGGTCCTGAACACGGTGGTGGTCACCGCCGGTGCTGGGCCCGGATGGCTGCCGGTCGACGGTCTCGCCGCGGTCGCCGTGGGTGTCTTCGGCTCCGACCGGGTGGAGGTCGTACCCCGGTTGGACGACGCGCTCGACGCCGGGGTGCGCCTCGCCGAGGAGGACGCCGATCTGGGTGGCGCCGGCGTGGTGGTCACCGGTTCGGCCTCCGTCGTGGGTCGGGCCCGGGCGTTGCTGCGTCCGTGACGTCCTCCTGGGTTTTCCGACATGTTCCCGACGCGTTCCTGATGCGGTTGCGGGGCGTTCCCGGGACGCCGCGGTCCCGTCACGGTGCGGACGTGGGCACCCTGTAAGTTGGCGAGGGATCCTTGGGTCCCTCGTCGAGGACGACGAAGTCGATGATCGAGAAGGAGTACCGTGTCCGTCGAGCGCACCCTCATCCTGGTCAAGCCCGATGGCGTCAGCCGTGGCCTCGTCGGTGAGGTCGTCGGCCGGCTCGAGCGCAAGGGGCTCACTCTGGTGGCGCTCGAACTGCGCACGTTGGAGCGGTCCGTCGCCGAGACGCACTACGGAGAGCATGCCAGCAAGCCGTTCTTCGGTGAACTGGTCGACTTCATCACCTCCGGGCCGCTGGTGGCCCTCGTGGCCGAGGGGCCGCGTGCGGTGGAGGCGTCGCGTGGGCTGATCGGCGCAACCGATCCGGTCAAGGCCGCGCCCGGCTCGCTGCGTGGGGACTACGCRCTGGAGATCGGCCAGAACCTCGTGCACGGCTCGGACTCGCCGGAGTCTGCCAAGCGGGAGATCGACCTCTTCTTCCCGGGCCTGAGCTGACCGCGTAGCCGTTCACACCGACCGGGGCGTTCCCGAGACGCATCGAGACGCCTCCGGTCGGATTTCGGGTGGCCTGGCCGGGCCGGGACCGTGGGCGTGTCGCCCTCGTGACTCATGGGTGTGCGCAGGGCGGTTCCGGCCCAAGGGTGACACGAAACCGGCCCATCACCGACCGGGGCGGCGAGGGGCCCGGTGTCGGTCTACCCTTCAAGTACTTGCCCGGAGCGTGTCCGGTGGGTCGCGGTAACCGACAGGGTCGTGGTCGGTGGCCGTGGTCGAATTCCCGGTGGGCGCCCGGGTCGTCTTGTCCGATCTACGAACTCTGTACGTGTTCCACGCGCTTCTCCGGCTCCTCGGTAGGCCGTGCCTGTCGGTCGCGCCGGAGGCGGCCAGGACCGCATCCCCCGGGAAGGTCGGTACCCGACGATGTCCAGTTCGCTGTCGTTCCTCGGTCGTGACATGGCCGTCGACCTCGGTACCGCCAACACGCTGGTGTACGTGCGTGGCCGCGGGATCGTCCTCAACGAACCGAGCGTGGTCGCGATCAATACCACCACCTCGGGCATCCTCGCCGTCGGAACCGACGCCAAGCGGATGATCGGCCGGACGCCCGGCAACGTGGTGGCCGTGCGGCCGCTGAAGGACGGCGTCATCGCCGACTTCGAGACGACCGAGCGGATGCTGCGCTACTTCATCCAGAAGGTGCACCGGCGGCGCCATTTCGCCAAGCCCAGGCTGGTCGTATGCGTGCCCTCCGGCATCACGGGCGTGGAACAGCGGGCCGTGAAGGACGCCGGCTATCAGGCCGGCGCCCGCAAGGTCTACATCATTGAGGAGCCGATGGCCGCGGCGATCGGCGCTGGTCTGCCGGTGCACGAGCCGACCGGCAACATGGTCGTGGACATCGGCGGGGGTACCACCGAGGTCGCCGTGATCTCACTGGGCGGCATCGTCACCAGCCAGTCGATCCGTACCGCCGGGGACGAACTCGACGTCGCGATCATCTCCTACGTCAAGAAGGAGTACTCGCTGATGCTCGGCGAACGCACCGCCGAGGAGATCAAGATGGCGATCGGGTCGGCGCACAAGGTTCCCGACGAGCCCAGCGCCGAGATCCGTGGGCGTGACCTGATCACCGGACTGCCGAAGACGATCGTGGTGACCGCGGAGGAGATCCGCAAGGCGATCGAGGATCCGGTCAACGCGGTCATCGACGCGGTGAAGGTGACCCTCGACCGCTGCCCGCCGGAGCTCTCCGGCGACATCATGGACCGCGGCATCGTCCTCACCGGCGGCGGGGCGCTGCTGCGCGGTCTCGACGAGCGGCTGCGGCAGGAGACCGGCATGCCGATCCACATCGCGGAGAATCCACTGCATTCGGTTGCAATGGGGTCGGGCAAGTGTGTGGAGGAGTTCGAGGCCCTACAGCAGGTACTGATCTCCGAGCCGCGGCGCTAGGCGCTTGCGCAGGGCCTTTGCCGATCCCTTCCCATTGGACCGATCCCTTCCCATTGGATATAGCCGGAGCGGTGCCTGGTGCCGCGTGGCCGTCGCCACGCGGCACCGGATCGCGTAAGAGTGTGTTCGGAGGGTGTTGTGGGCCGTGGCACGAGGCGATCTCGCCTGGTGATCGTCGCCCTGCTCATCATCGCCTTCACTCTGATCACCTTGGACTACCGGACCGGGAGATCGGCCACCGGAGCACGTGGGGTTCTGCACTCGATCTTCGGGGGGGTCGAGAACGGCGTCACGACGGTCACCCGCCCGATTGGCCGGACCGCCTCCTCCCTGACGCATCCGAACCGCTATCACGACCGGGCGGATCGACTCGCGGAGGAGAACGCCCGCCTGCGCCGCCAGATCGCCGACGACACCGAGATCGGCCGGATGTCGACCGAACTCGCCGACCTCCGGTTGTTGGCGGACAAGGGCCAGTACACCATCGTGCCGGCGAAGGTGATTGCGGTCGGTGACGTGACGGGGACGGACTGGACCGTCACCATCAACGCCGGCAGGGCCGACGGCATCGTGGTCGACAAGACCGTGCTCAATGCCGACGGGCTGGTCGGCACGGTGTCCGGCGTGACCGAGCACACCGCAATCGTCCGGCTGGCCTGCGACCCGGGTAGTCACATCGGAGCACGGCTCGAACGCACCCAGCTGCTCGGTGCCGTGGCCGGTGGGCAGGGACCGGGCACGTTGACCTTCACGCTGTACGACGCCTCATATCGGGTGCAGAAAGGTGATCGGCTGGTCACCTTCGGCAGTCTCGACTACGTCGCCGGCGTCCCGATCGGTATGGTCACCAAGGTCACTGACGTCGATGGTCTGTCGCGGACCGCCGAGGTCAAACCGTACGCGTCGGTCGGCACCCTGGACCTGGTCGGGGTGGTGGTCGGCAAGCCACCGGCCGACCCCGGCGACCGGGTGCTGACGCCCAGGCCGGTGCCGACCGAGCCGGCCGCGTCCGTTCCGCCGGCCGCGTCCGTTCCGCCGGCCGCGTCCGTTCCGCCGGCCGCGTCCGTTCCGCCGGCCCCGCTGTCACCCACCGCTGGGTCGCCGGTGGGGGGATCATTGGCCGGGGCGGCATCCGGCGTCGGGGGCGGAGCGGGTTGAGCGTGATGTGGGGCATCGCCGGCCCTGAGGAGACCCTGCGCGGGCGCGCCGTCGTGGCCGCGGTCGTGCTCCTGACCGTCGCCCTGATCCTCCAGGTCTCCGTGATCGCCCGGCTGGGTCTGCCCGGTGGCCGGCTTGACCTCATGCTCGTTCTGTTGGCAGCGATCGCGCTGATCGAGGGGCCATTGCTCGGCGCGGTCGCCGGCTTCGTGGCGGGATTGCTGGCCGATCTGTCCTCCAGTCATGTCCTCGGTCAGACTGCTCTCGTTTTGTGTCTGATCGGTTACGCTGTCGGACTGGCGATGGATGCGGCGGAGCGGTCGGTGGTGGTTCCCCTGGCGGCGATCGGTGGGGCGAGTGTGCTGGGCACTCTCGGATACGCCGCCACCACCTCGATCCTCGGTGAGGCGGCGTTGACGGGAGGTCAGGCTGTGCTGCGGGCGTTGGTAGCCGGCGTCTACGCCCTCCTGCTCACCCCGTTCCTGTTCCCGTTGCTGCTCGCGGGCTCCCGGCGGCTGGCCGGCGGTCGACGGCGGGAGCCGCGGTGAACGACCGGATGCGGGTCCGCGTCCTGCTGCTGCGCGTGCTGGTCGTCTCCCTGCTCATCACACTCGGCGCGCGGCTGTGGGTGCTCCAGATCCTGGACGGTGACCGTTACCGCCGGGTTGCCGAGACCAACCGGGTCCGCGAGGTGGTGACGCCCGCGACCCGGGGGATGATCCTTGACGACAAGGGGCAGGCCCTCGTCCGAAACCGTACGTCGCTGGTCATCTCGGTGAACCGGTCGACCACGGATCGGCAGGCCGACCAGGGCAGGGCCGTCCTCGCCCGCCTCGCCGCGGTGATCGGCACCCCCGCGGACGAGCTCGCCCGGCGAATCCGGTTCTGTAGCGCCCAGGTGAAGCCGCCCTGCTGGAACGGATCGCCCTACCAGCCGGTACCGGTCGCCAAGGACGTCAGTCCGCGGCAGGCCCTCGCCGTCATCGAACATCCCGACCGCTTCCCCGGTGTCTCCGCCGACCTGCAGGCCGTCCGCGAGTACCCGCATGGCGCGCTGGCCGCGCACGAGCTGGGCTATCTCGCGCCGGTCAGTCAGGACCAGCTCGACAAGCAGGGGGATGAGAAGGGCTACCACCTCAACAGCCTGATCGGCGTCGCCGGTCTGGAGAGCACCTATGACGACGAGCTGCGCGGCACCGACGGGGTGGAACGCCTGGAGGTGGACCGGTTCGGCCGGGTGGCCGGTACCGCGTCGACCATCGCGCCGCTCAGCGGTGACCACCTGGTGCTCAACCTCGACCTCGACGTGCAGCAGGCGGTCGAGCAGGCGCTGACGGAAACGATCAAGAAGCTCGGGGGCGGCCCGCGCACCGCCTCCGCGGTTGTGCTGGACGTGCGCACCGGCGGGGTGATCGCGATGGCGAGCCTGCCGTCCTACGACCCGTCGGTCTTTAGCGGTGGGGTCTCGGAGAGCGATTACCGGGCGCTGTCCGATCCCGCGAACGGCATCCCGCTGCTCTCGCGGGCCTACCAGGGGTCGGGGCCGGCCGGCTCCACCTTCAAGGCCATCTCCACCGCCGTCGCGATGCAGAACCTGGGCGCCAAGGGGAACGACCGCTACGACTGCGCGCCCAGCCTGCAGATCGGTGACCAGGTCTTCCACAATTTCGACGGCGAGTCGGCCGGTCCGATCACCCTGCACCAGGCGCTGGTCATTTCCTGTGACGTCATCTTCGACAAGTTCGCCTACGACGCCTGGCTCGCGGACGGCGGGCTGCGTAACGGCCGTGGGCCCTACTCCCCCCCGAAAGAATACTTCGTCAAGATGGCCCAGGCGATGGGCTTCGGCCGGACCACCGGGCTGGATCTGCCCGGCGAGACGCGGGGCTCCGTCGTCGACCGCGCCGGCGCCAAGGCGATCTGGGCGGAGCTCAAGGACTCCTACTGCCGGCGGGCCAAGAACGGCTACCCGGAGGAACCCGACCCGGCCAAGGCCGAGCGGTACCGCAAGTACGCCGCCGAGGCGTGCGTTGACGGCTACCTGTACAACGCCGGTGCCGCCACCCAGTTCGCGATCGGCCAAGGCCAGTACCTGTCGCTGAGCCCGCTGCAGCTCGCCGTCGCCTACGCGGCCATCGCCAACGGCGGCACCCTGTACAAGCCCACCCTCGCCAAGGCCACCGTGTCTCCGGACGGCAAGGTCGTCAGGACCTTCGCGCCGCGCCGGGCCGGGACGCTGCCGGTCTCACCGGAGAACCTCGCCTACATCCGGGACAGCCTGCGCGGGGTGACGACGGAGGGCGGGGGCACCGCCACCGGCGTCTTCGCGGACTGGCCGAGCGACGTCGTCCCGATCGCGGCGAAGACCGGAACCGCCGAGGTTGAGGGTAAAGGGGACACCTCCTGGTTTGCCTCCTTCGCGCCGGCGAACGACCCCCAGTTCGCCGTCGTGGTCACCATCCCGGACTCCGGGACCGGCGCGGAGTTCGCGGCTCCGGTGGCCAAACAGATCTACCAGGCAATCTACGGTGTCGGCCGGCCGGCGGCGATGCCGGGTGGGAAACCGCCGGCCGGGCTGCCGAAGCTCAACCGGGACGGGACGATCGCGGCGGCGTCACCGCAGCCCGCCCCCGCGACGCTGGCCTCGCCGGCCGGATCGGCGCCGGGCCCGGCCGCCCCCCTGCCCGGCACCAGCGGCGCGGGCGTGACGGCGACGGGCCGGGCGCCGCCCTGACGGCCACCTCGTGCCGTGAGGACGGCGCCTCGGGATGGGGGCGGGGTCTCGGGGGATGGGGTGGGAGCCCAGGACGTGAATGTCGTGTCGGCGTGACGGTGGTGGCGGGAGGCGCAGTGGTAGACGAAGCGGGACCCACCGCACTTCGATCGTCTCCGGTGCCCATCCGGGGGCGGATCGGGCACCTGCGGGAGAGGGCTTCCGGGCCCCACTCGCCGCTGCGCCGGCTCGACTGGCCGCTGCAGCTCTGCGTCATCGCGTTGTCCGTTCTCGGTGCTCTGCTGGTCTGGTCGGCGACCCGCCAGCGGCTCAGCGAGGCGGGCAGTGATCCCAACACCTTCCTCGATCGGCACCTGCTGAACCTGGCCATCGGGCTGGTGCTCGGCGCGGTTGCGACCGTCATCGACTACCGGGCGGTGCGGGCCTACGCGCCCTTCGTCTATCTCGGCTCGCTCGTCGGGCTCGTCGCGGTACTCCTGTTCGGTTCGACGATCAACGGCGCACACTCGTGGATTGTGCTGCCTGCCGGCTTCCAGCTGCAGCCGTCCGAGTTCGCCAAGATGGCGCTCGTGGTCGGCGCGGCGATGATCCTCGGTGAGAAACACGAGGACCGGCACACGGGAGTCCGGCGCGGCGCCCCTGGCCACGGTGACGTGCTGCTCGTGCTCGGGCTCGCCGTGGTCCCGATCGGCTTGATCATGTTGCAGCCGGACTTCGGTACCGTCATGGTTCTGGTCTTCACCACCCTCGGCATGCTGGCGGTCAGCGGCGCGCCGCGCCGATGGGTGCTGGGGCTGATCCTCTGCGGTGTGCTGTTCGGCGGCGCGATCCTCCAGTTCCATCTTCTGAAGCCGTACCAGGAGGCCCGGCTGACCTCGTTCGTCTCCGAGAACAAGGCATCGTCCGGCACGGGCTACAACGTCGACCAGGCGATGATCGCGATCGCCAACGGCGGAATCTCCGGACGGGGCCTGCTGCACGGCCAGCAGACCCAGGGCCAGTTCGTCCCGGAACAGCAGACGGACTTCGTGTTCAGTGTCGCGGGGGAGGAGTTGGGATATCTCGGGGGTGGCGGAATCATCGTGTTGCTCGGCGTGGTTCTGTGGCGGGCCCTGTCGATCGGCTTCGGCTCGCAGGACTCCTTCGGCGCGCTCGTCGCCACCGGGGTCGTCTCCTGGWTCACCTTCCAGGCGTTCGTCAACATCGGCATGTGCCTGGGCATCATGCCGGTCACCGGCCTGCCGTTGCCTTTTCTCTCCTACGGCGGTTCGTCGATGTTCGCAAACATGATTGCTGTCGGACTCCTGCAKAACGTGMGGCTGCGATCCCGATCGGACCCGTATGCCTCCTGAGCTCGCTCGGCGGCGCTTCCCGGGTCGGCGGCGCTTCCCGGGTCGGCGGCGCTTCCCGGGTCGGCCGCGCTTCCCGGGTCGGCCGAGCGTCGAGGTGGACCTGGCGCGTGCCGTAGGCTCGCATGCATGTCCGGACAGTCGCTGTTCGCTCGCCTGGAGCCGCTGCTCCCGCGGGTGCGAAGGCCCGTGCAGTACGTCGGAGGCGAAGGCAACTCCACGGTCAAACCCTGGGACTCCGCGGCCGTCCGCTGGTGCCTGATGTATCCGGACGCCTACGAGATCGGCCTGCCCAACCAGGGACTACAGATTCTGTACGAGATCCTCAACGAGCAGCCGGATGTGCTCGCCGAGCGCACCTACTCGGTGTGGCCGGACCTGGAAGCGTTGCTGCGCGAGCACGGGCTGCCGCAGTTCACGGTGGACGCCCACCGCGCGGTGGGCGATTTCGACCTGTTGGGCGTCAGCTTCGCCACCGAACTCGGGTATACCAACCTGCTGACGGCACTCGATCTTGCCGGGATCTCGTTGCACGCGGCCGAGCGCACCGACGCCGATCCGCTGGTCGTCGCGGGGGGGCATGCCGCCTTCAATCCCGAGCCGATCGCCACGTTCGTCGACGCCGTCGTGCTCGGCGACGGCGAGCAGGCCGTGCTGGGCATCACCGACGTGGTTCGCGCCTGGAAGGCGGCCGGGAGTCCCGGTGGCCGGGGCGAGCTGTTGCACCGGCTGGCCTGCCGGCGCCTGGTGTACGTGCCGGCGTTCTACGACGTCTCCTACCGGCCCGACGGCCGTATCCGGTCGGTCACCCGCAACCGGGACGACGTGCCGGCCCGGCCGAGCAAGCACACGCTGTCCGATCTCGACTCCTGGCCGTATCCGAAGGCTCCGCTGGTCCCGCTCGCCGAGACGGTGCACGAGCGGATGAGCGTGGAGATCTTCCGCGGCTGCACCCGGGGCTGCCGGTTCTGCCAGGCCGGGATGATCACCCGTCCGGTGCGTGAGCGCAACATCGCCACCATCGGTGCGATGGTCGACGCGGGGCTGCGCGCGACGGGCTTCTCCGAGGTCGGCCTGCTGTCGTTGTCGAGCGCGGACCACACCGAGATCGGCGAGATCGCCACCGGTCTCGCCGACCGGTACGAGGGCGCCAACGTCTCGTTGAGTCTGCCGTCCACTCGGGTGGACGCCTTCAACGTCACGCTCGCGAACGAATTCTCCCGTAACGGCCGGCGTAGCGGGCTGACCTTCGCCCCCGAGGGCGGCTCCGAGCGGCTGCGTCGGGTCATCAACAAGATGGTCAGTGCCGAGGACCTGGTCCGCACCGTTAGCACCGCTTACGCTCACGGCTGGCGGCAGGTGAAGCTCTATTTCATGTGCGGCCTGCCGACCGAGACCGACGAAGACGTGCTGGAGATCGCCGACCTCGCCAGGGAGGTCATCCGGGCCGGTCGGCGGGTCAGCGGGCAGCGCGACATCCGCTGCACCGTGTCGATCGGCGGGTTCGTGCCCAAGCCGCACACCCCGTTTCAGTGGGTGGGGCAGGCGCCGCACGAGGTGACCGACGCCCGGCTGAAGTTGCTCCGTGATGCCGTGCGCGCCGATCGTGAGGTGGGTCGGGCGATCGGTTTCCGTTACCACGACGGTCGGCCTGGCATCATCGAGGGCCTGCTGGCCCGCGGTGACCGCCGGGTGGCTGCGGTGATCGAACGGGTCTGGCGAGACGGCGGCCGCTTCGACGGCTGGAACGAGTACTTCTCGTTCGAACGCTGGGAGTCCGCGTGCGCGGCGGAGCTCGAACCGCTGGGGGTGTCGCTGGACTGGTTCACCACCCGCGAGCGTGACGAACGCGAGGTGCTGGCCTGGGATCACCTCGACGCGGGCCTCGACCGGGACTGGCTGTGGGCTGATTGGCAGGATGCGCTGAGCGGGAATGAGCTCGATGACTGTCGCTGGACACCCTGCTACGACTGCGGGGTCTGTCCAACGATGGGCACCGACACCCAGATCGGCCCGACCGGACGTCGGCTGCTCCCCGTGCTTGCGGTGTCGAACCTCCAGGGCCCCGGGTCCGGGCAGGCCGAGCGACCGCAGCCGGCCATTCAACCCGATCCCGCGACCACGCCGCGGCTCGCCCCGGCTCCGGTGGGCAGTGGCGCGGCGACCTGAGGGGCCGCCGCCTACGCCGGTGGTCGAACGGGTGCGACTTCGTTTCGCGAAGCGGGGCCGGCTGAGATTCCTCTCACATCGGGACGTGGCGCGAACGTTCGAGCGCGCATTGCGCCGCGCCGG